>NZ_CEXZHP010000112.1:2361-5055 GCF_982775275.1 Nitrosophilus sp. | reverse complement strand
GATACCCGCCATTCCAGGAAGAGTAAGAGTGGCACCAAAAAGAGCCATAATGCCTATGATTAAAAATAGATTGGCTATTAGGGCGATATCGGCTATAATTCCCGCAATCCCATAATAGAGTATCATAAATAGCACTACCAAAACAAAACCGATAATTAACGCTATGAGGCTTGCTTTTATACTATCTGCTCCAAGGCTTGGTCCAACGCTTCTTTTTTCAAGTAAAAATACCGGCGCCAAAAGCGCACCGCTTCTAAGAGCTATAGCTACATCGTGAGCCTCCTCAACGGTAAAACCTCCGCTTATCTGACCGCTTCCGCCGCCGATTCTCTCTCTAATAACCGGAGCCGAATATACCTTGTTATCCAAAACTATAGCTAAATGTTTTCCAACATTCTTTGCTGTAAAATCCCCAAAAATTTTCGCCCCTTCGCTATTTAGCGTAAAGTTTATAACAGGTTGGTTATTTTGATCAAAAGCAACCTTTGCGTCCACTATCATACTTCCGTCTAAAATAGGAATCTCTTTTAAAAGATATTTGATTTTTGAACTTTTCGCATCGGGCAAAATCACATCTCCATATTCAGCCGCCTCTTCAGGAGTCATAGAGTAAACTCTTGCCGCTCTATCTTCGTCAACGGCCATTAGTTGAAGATGCGCCGCTTTTGCTATAAGGGATCTTATCCTTTGCTCTTCTTGCGGTGTTTTAATGCCGGGAAGCTCAACCAAAATCTTATCTTTTCCCTGTTTTGCCACGTTTGGTTCTGCTAAGCCAAACTGATCTAATCTATTTCTTATGGTATCAACCGCCTGATTTATGGCATACTCTTTAACAGACTCGATCTCTTCTTTGGTAAGAGAGATTTTATATTTTAAACCATCTTTTTCTATCTTTAGCCCAGAGATTTTTTTTAACATCTCGTCAATTTTTGGCTGATCATCTTTATCTAAAAGGGTAAAAGTTATACCATTTTGATCAACTTTTATATCTTCTATCAATATATCGTTATCTTCGGCATAATATTTAATGCTTGAGGCAATTGACTTTATTTTAGATTTTATCGCGGCATCCGTGTCAACTCCCAAAAGCATATGCAAACCGCCCTGCAAATCCAAACCCAAGGTTATCTTCGGTCCCTCTTTTAAGTTGAAAAAGGAAGGGATAGAAAGAGCTATCCCTCCAATTAGCGCTATGAGGAAGATAACCAAACGATAATTTAGTATCCTCATTTTAACTCTCTATTTTTTTGGCTATAAAATTTTTATCTATCTTTACTATTACTTCATCATTAAGCTTAGCTTTGATAAAATCTTCTTCAGGTTTTACAACCTCAACGATCAAACCGCCGTTTGTAACAACTTTATCGCCTTTTTGCAAAGAGTTTATCATCTCTTTGTGCTTTTTTGCCTGTTGTTGCTGCGGTCTTATGATAAGAAAATAAAATATAGCAAAGATAATAATGAGCGGTAAAAGTGAACCCAAAATACTTCCAGCTCCGGCTGCTTGTCCTTCCATATCGATCCTTTCCAAAAAATTTAGAGAGTATTTTAACATCTATTTGCTAATAAAAGCCTTTTTAATTGCATTAGTTTTTAGTTTTTTTATATACGCAAAAGCTTTTAATATAGATAATATATATTTAAACTCCATATTTTCCTTATTTGCTTTTTATTTTATACTTAAAGCCAAAACAAATCTCTCTTTTTGGATCGGATTTTTTATAGGAATATTATGGTTTTATTGGATAAGTTTTAGCTTTAGATATTACGATTTGGATCTAATGATCCCTATCGTTATAATTTTTGTGGGATTAGTTTATGGAGGAATATTTTTATTAATTTCAGTAATTGGGAATTGGGAATTAAAAATTTGGAAAAATATTAATTCCAAATTCCTAATTCCTAATTCCAAAATTCCTTTAACTAAACTTTTTTTATTACTTTTTTTAAGCTATATCCATCCATTTGGTTTTAACTGGTTTATCCCAGAACTCGCCTTTATAAACACAATTTTTGGAATAGATAAAATCTCTTTCTTTTTCATTTTATCTGCTTTATATATAAACCTCAATTGGAGTTATGAGGTTGGATATCGAAAAAAAATATTATCTATTTTTATAGCGCTATTTTTGCTTTTTTTAGCCGTTGATTTAAAAGAAAAAAGACCAAAACTGCCAAACTTAAAAATATATCTAAGCGAAACGAAAATCCCTCAAGATAAAAAGTGGGATCCTATATATAGACAAAAGATAATCTCTTTAAATTTTGAGATAATTAAAAAAGCGATAAAAGAGGGTTATGATATGGTAGTTTTACCAGAAAGCGCATTTCCTATGTATCTAAACAAAGATATGGATACGTTAAATAGGCTAAAAAAACAGAGTCGAAAAATAGCTATCGTTACCGGAGCTTTACATCTAAAAAACTCATCTTCTTATAACTCAACATATATTTTTATCGATGAAAAATTAACTATCGCCGACAAGGTTGTGTTAGTTCCTTTCGGTGAGGAGGTGCCTTTTCCTAAATTTTTGTCTAGATTGATAAACAAGATCTTTTTTAATTCGGCAAAAGATTATGAAAAAGCGAAAAATCCCACAGATTTTAAGGTAAATGGGATAACTTTTAGAAACGCTATTTGTTATGAGGCAACCCATCCTCTTTTATATAAAAACGCTCCAAAATATATGATCG
>NZ_CEXZHP010000112.1:0-2261 GCF_982775275.1 Nitrosophilus sp. | reverse complement strand
TGTTATGAGGCAACCCATCCTCTTTTATATAAAAACGCTCCAAAATATATGATCGCTATTAGCAACAACGCCTGGTTTGTCCCCTCAATTGAACCAATATTACAAAATCTTATAATTAAATATTACGCAAAGCTTCATAATATGGTGGTTTTTCACTCATGCAATATTGCAAAAACCGATGTTATTTGGTAATATTTGAAAGTTGGTAAAACTCTCATAGGGAAGAAAATGAATATAAAAAATTCCATAATCGAACTAATAGGCAATACCCCATTAATAAAAATAGAGTCGTTGTCCAAAAAATATAATGCAAATATTTACGGAAAATGCGAATTTTTAAATCCAACAAGCTCTGTAAAAGATAGACCAGCATACTTTATGATAAAAGATGCTCTTGAAAAAAAATTGATCGATAAAAACAGCACCATAATAGAGCCTACAAGCGGCAATACCGGAATAGCCCTTGCGGCAATTTGCGCGAAATTAAAAATAGATCTTATTTTGACAATGCCAGAATCTATGAGCCTTGAGAGAAGAAAACTTTTGAAATTTTTAGGCGCAAAGATCGAATTGACTCCTGCAAATCTCGGGATGAAAGGAGCAGTGGATAGAGCATATGAGTTATTAGAAAAGATTCCAAACTCTTTTATGCCAAACCAGTTTGAAAACAAAAACAATCCCAAAAGCCACAAAATGACAACCGCTTTGGAAATTTTAAAAGACTTAGACAATAAAATAGACTGCTTCGTAGCCGGAGTTGGAACGGGAGGAAGCATAAGCGGTATAGGGGAGGTTTTAAAAGAGAGAGTTAAAGATGTTAAAATATACGCGGTTGAGCCAAAAAAAAGCCCCGTTCTAAGTGGAGGCTCTCCTGGAGCCCATAAGATCCAAGGCATAGGAGCGGGTTTCGTGCCAAAAATATTAAATATGAAAATTATCGGAGAAATTATCTTGATCGACGATGAAGAGGCTTTTGAGATGAGTAGATTTTTGGCAAAGGAAGAGGGACTTTTGGTTGGAATCTCAAGCGGTGCAAACGTTGCTGCTTCATGTAAAATTGCACAAAAAAATCCAGGTAAAAATATAGTCACTCTCCTTTGCGATACCGCTGAGAGATATCTTAGCACCGAACTATTTTCGTAAGGTAAATAAAAATATGAAATTTTTTGAGACAATAAAAATAGATGAGGGCAAAATATTTAATATCGATTATCATAACAAAAGATTAAATAAAACTATAAAAGAAAATTTTTTTATAGATTCGCAAATAGATTTGAAAAATTTTATAGATCCTCCAAAAAGGGGTCTATATAGATGCAAAGTTATATATGATAAAAAAATTTTAGATATAAAATATTACCCATATCAAAAAAGAAAAATAAAATCTTTCAAGCTTATCCAATCGGATATCGAGTATAGTTACAAATATTTAAATAGAGAAAAATTGGATGCTCTTTTTGAGGAAAAAGGGAAAGCTGACGAGATCATTATAGTTAAAAACTCTCTAATTACCGACACTTCAATAGCAAATATCGCTTTTTTTGATACAAAAAGGTGGATAACGCCCAAAAAACCTCTCTTAAAAGGAACTATGAGAGAAAATCTTCTTTATAAAAAGATAATTTTTGAAGAGGATATAAGAGTTGATCAGATAAAAAAGTTTAAAAAAATTGCCCTAATGAACGCAATGATTGGCTTTTATATAATTGAAGAGGGTATAATAATAGAATAAAGGGGAAAAATGCTATACGATATATTGCAAAATGAAGAGTTTGAAGCAATAATGAAAAATCATGCTAATGATATTTTAAAATTCTTTTTAGAAAGAGATGAGCCCTTTGGAGTTTTGGCCGATACCAAAAATATAAGTTTTAACCCAGATCTACCCGATGATATAAAATCCTCTTTTAGCGAATTTACTTTTTTTCTAATAGTCAACTATACTCTTGAGAGCGCCCGTATAGAAAATAACAAACTAATATTTGAAGCCGGTTTTGGAGCAAAAAACATTGGCAGCGTAGTTAGCATCCCGATAAATTCTATTTTACAAATTATAGTAGATGAAACTCCCATATTTATAAATCTAACGGCTACTTTAAAAAAGCCAAAAAATGATGAGGGTATAAAAACCTCAATGGAGGCTTTGTTATCAAATCCAGAAAACCAAAAACTCCTTAAGAAAAAGAAGAAAAATTAGATATGGGGAATTGAACCCTCTGAAAAATTACAAATTGAGCGAAAGCTTTGCGATTTTGTCCTCG
>NZ_CEXZHP010000111.1:0-5151 GCF_982775275.1 Nitrosophilus sp. | reverse complement strand
GGATCTGAAAAAGCCTTTGAAGAGGTTTTTAGAGATAACGACTTTTTGATGGAGTTTATAAATCTAAGCTTCTTTGAGGCGATAAAAAGAGATGAAAAATTAAAAGAGAATTTCGTAAACCTGCAAACAGGCGATAAACACAATTTAAAAGATAATAGAGCCGATTTTTATAGAAAAAAATTTATAGCCGGATTGCAAAAATAATCCGGCTTTTTAGGAGTCGAATATGGTTAGACATATTGTAGGATTTGCAATAATCGTTTTAATTTTTAGCGGGTGCGGCGTTTCAAATTCTGCATATATTGCAAAACAGTACAAAAGGGATAAAATCTTATCAAAAGAAGATACAATCTCTGATTTGGCTTCAAAAGAGAGCGAAAAATTTTTTAAAAAGTTAAAAAGCTTGCCCGATCCTTTTAATTTTACAGGTGGTTTTAGCGATACTACTTTTATAAGCGCCTGGATTAAAGCCGCAATTCATAGCAAACCCTATCTAAGTTATAAAAAATACCAAACAACCTCTTTGGTAACAAAAACGGGCGAGAAAATAACCTATTCTACCGATTTTGCTGCGATTGCTTACAATCTTGGTTCATACATGAAGGAAGATTATTACTACAAAGATTTTCTTTTTACGCAGTTAATAAAGAGTATAGGCAAACAAGATTATCTAAATGAAGCTTTAAGATATTCGCCTGCAATGCTAAAGTATGCTCCAATGCATAGCAGCGATCCGGCGCTTAGAGCTATCTACAACGCATACAAAAAAATTACGGCAATTGCCCAAACTCTATATATGCTCTCGGATACAAATCCAAAAATCGCAAACCTGGTCTATTTTATAACCAGGGGCGAATTTGCAAAAGTTGATCAAATATTAGAAGCCCAAAAAGAGAAAATTGAGTTTGAACAGATAGAAAAAATAGAAGAGCTCGAAGATAAGTTCAGTTTGCAAAAAACCGCAACAATTACTCTTTTTCCTATTCAAATGTATAAAGAGGCCTGCGGCAAAAAGATTTATCAAAAACTTTTTGAAAACAAAAGTCATATATTAGGAAGAGTTCCAAATAAGCAAGAGATTGTTACAAGAGTCGAAGAGGTTTGTAAAAATTTAGATGGTTTTGACATATATTTGGCTTATGAGGATTTAAAAGAGCAAAAAAAGCTGTTTGGACTTGCCGTAATAAGCGAATCTATAGCCAAATATATGACAGATATTGAACATATTTGCAAATTTTCTCTTTATGAGAATTTATTGGCAAGCAAAGAGTTTATAGCGGCAAGAGACTATAAATTTATCGTTGATAAATACTTAAGAAAGAAAAGCAAAGGCAATAAATATTTTTTATACAAAGAGAGGGTAGTAGAACTTTTTGATCTTGGCTGTAAAGAGAGAGATGGCAAAAAGGTTGAGAAATTTCCAAAAGAGACTATTAAAAAGATGCTAAGAGATATATCTAACAATTTTACCTATATATCAACGCTTCCACATAATGTTTTTTACATAGAAGCTGAAGATGAAAAAGGGTGCGTACCAAAACTTGCGGCCGCTTTTGTTAAAGGTGTGAATAAAAGGCACAAAATTTATCTACTTGAAGAGGCTAAAAAGTATGATGTCTGCAAAGAGATAGCAGACAAAGAGATAAAAAGAGCCGGGTTTTAAGGAGTCGAAAATGGCAATAGAAAAAATTAAAGATATAGTCGAATTTGGCGTGCTATCGGTTTTGGCGGTTGCATTGTTGGTGTTAATATATCTGTATATTAACAGAAAAGCTGCTTTTAGGTTTGCGCTTTCCCAGTTGCAGAGATTTGAAAACAAAACCGAACTGGAGATAGAGCTTAACAAAAAAATGAGCTTTATCTATTCTCTTGCCTCAAATGCAGTTTATATCGGACTGCTCGGAACTGTTATTGGCATAATGATTACTTTGCAAAGTATCGATTTTGAATCAAAAAAAGAGATGATAGCATCTTTGGCTATTCCTCTTATATCTACCGCGGCTTCAATAATCGTCGCAATAATAGGCAATTTTATATATAACGCTTTAGCAGCGGATATAGAGACAATCCTGAGATATTGGGACGTTAAAAATGGCGGTTAAAAAAGATGCAATCAACATAGCGCCTTTTGTTGATATTTTACTGGTGCTGTTTGTGATTTTGGTTGCCGCGTCAAGTTTTAGCAGCTCAAAAAGCTTGGATAGCAAAATTGAGCATTTAAAATCAAAGCTGCTGGATAAAGATAAAGAAATTAGAAGTTTAAAACTCAAACTAAAAAGCGAAAAAGAAAAAAGTGTTTTAGAGTCAAAATGGCTAAAAAAACATTTAAAAGAACTAAAAGAGAAAAACGGCAGCTTAGCTAAGAATTTAAAAAAGCATAAAGAAAAAGTGAGCCTTTTGAGAAAAGAGCTTGAAAGTATCAAAAAGAAAAAGTCTGAAAATAAAAGAACAGGTGTAGATGAAAAGATAGTAAAAAGGCTAAAAAGTGAGAATAAAAGGCTTGAAAAAATCATAGAAAATCTACAAAAAAGATTGGAAAATGCAGGAAACCCGGTAACAATAAACATTTATCCGAGCGGCGAATTTGAGGTAAACGGCGTAAAGGTAAGGAAAAAAGAGTTAAAAAAGTTTATCGAGATATTTAAACCCAATATCCATGTGTATTGGCCAAAAAACATTACTCCTAAAGCGGAGGTATCGTTAGATCTTTTGAAAGATTGGTATGAAAAAAGCGGAGGAGTGTTTAGATGGAGAAGATAGTTATACTAATTTTAGCAGCTGCATCTATCGTTTTGGCGGATTTAAACACAAATGTTCAAAAGCAAGAATCTAAACAGCATTCTTACAGATATAGCGACCAAAAGTCGCTGCAAAACCAAAAGAGCTTTTCTAAAAACGAAACAATTGGCAAAGAAAAATCGATATCCAAAAATCTATCGAAAACATTTAGCAATATATCGACTTTAAATAAAACGGTCTCTTTCAACGAAAATTCCGGCTGGAGCGTATCTATAAACTTTACATCTTATCTAATAAACGAACTTAGAAAGCTTGGATGGAATGAGAAAGCTTTTTTTATAACAAACGATGATCTGGGAATAAACGATTATATCGTAGCAGAAGATGAGGAGTGGGGGAGTATTTACAATTTAGGGAAAAAAGAGGTTTTGGAAACAGAGGCTAAGTATAGGAAAAAACTGGATAAAAGAAAAACGGCAAAAGCGGCTTACTATATTAATCTTTTGTATTATACTGGAAACGTTATAAAAAATGCGATTTATGAGCTTAGAAAATATAGACAGATAGACTTTGACAATATTGAGTATTTAAGTAAAAAAGCTATTGTAAATGCGTATAAAAAAACAAGAAAGAGAAAAATAAGAGTAAGAAACTGCCATTTTGCGGGAAATACAGACACTATAACTTGCAATAGCGGTTTATATACCCTTGCCTTAACGCCTTTTATTCCAAACTTGTATATAAACGGCGCTTTGTGGTATTCGGCAAACGAGATCGCTTCTATGAAGCCTACAATCACTCTAAGCTTTTCAAAGTCAAACAGCGAAGCATTAAGCAAATTGGAACAGATCCAATCTACCAAAACAGTAGCAAAGTTAATTAGGGATTATACGCAAAAACTTAGGCAAAGAGGCCAGACGCAAATAGCTCAGAAAATTGAGTCTAAATTTATTGAAGATACTCTTACAAAAGGTAAAACTAAGTCTGTAAATTCTGTTTTAAATGCAATAAGCAGCGGATCTCCTATTGCTGTTTTAAAACTTTTCCAATAGTAAAACCAATTTTGTGAATATATATAAAGGGGAGATAAAAATCTCCTCTAAAAAACAAAAGGAGGTGTTATGCTTGTTGAAATAGATGATGCTCTTGTAGAGAGATTAGAAAACATAGAGATGGTAATTCCCGGAACAACAAGAGATGAGAGAATAAAGTATTTGATTGAAAGAGCGCTTGAAATGTATATTGATATAAATTCTTCAACAAAAGTTACTGCTACTTTAAAATTTGCTATAGGCAAAGAGGAGTTGGAACTTAGTATAAAAGATGATTTTTGCACAATTAAAAAGAAGGAGGTTTGAATGGAAATAAAAATTAATGAAGTATTGCAAGCGCAATTAAAAGAGCAGGCAGAAAAAGAGGGAATAAGCGTAGAAGAACTTGTAAATCACATTTTAGCTTTTAGCATAGATACTGCTCTTTGTACAATTACCGCAAAAAGAGTGGAAGATCTACTGATAAATGAGATATTGCCTCGGATTATGAATTTACAGGTTAATGTTTTGGCAAACAGGCATCAAGTTTTAAATCTTCATGCCGATATAGCTGAGGACCAAACAAGACCATCTGCAATAGCGAAAGAAGCTACGGAGATTGCCAGTGCAACTGTATTTGATGAATTTGAAGAAATAGAGGAGGTTTTAAATGAATAGCAAATCAAGAGGAATTTTTGAATTCCTCTTTGGCTTTATTTTTAGTTTTGTGTTTACATATTATGCGGTTGGCAGTTTTTTATATCTTTTTTTATTTCTTTTTGGAAAAGAGTATCTCTCTGATCCGGAAGTTCAAGACTCTTTAAACAAGTTATTTTATTTTTTTGGATTGTTTTAAACTTAGGAGGCGAGCATGAGTTATGAAAATAGCTACAACACAAAAGATCCTTATAGCCAAAATAGCGGTTATGCAAATTATAATCCATATGCAAATAGTTATTATTCAAATGGTGATCCTTACAGGACAAATTACAATCCTTATGCCGGACCGGCTTTTTTTGATGCATATAGAACTCAAGCCGGTGTTTATGGCTTAAAACATGGACATTTTGCAGGGAGCTATTATAGAAACTATCAAGCGACACATCCGGCCAAAAAGGCCGAACTTGCGGAAGCCGGAGCGGGAATAGGGATGGTAGGCGGATTTATAGGAGGATTACAGGCAAAAGCGGCAACAATTGCGCTTGGCAAAACCGTTTTAGGACTTGCAGGCGCAGCAGCAACGGGACCGGTTGGATTGGTAGGATTAGCTGGTGTAATTGGCATAAGCGCTCTTGCAGGAAGCGTTGCGCTAAAAGCTTCTCCTACGCTCGCAAAAGCCGGAGCGGATATGACAATAGGCATGACAGAAGCTACGGCTAAA
>NZ_CEXZHP010000110.1:0-5165 GCF_982775275.1 Nitrosophilus sp. | reverse complement strand
AGCCGTTAGGCTTTAAGAGGCAAACTGCTTTGCCTCTGTGCCCGAGCGAAGGCTGTGACTATATGTGAGCCCTAAACCTGAGGATTTTAGTGGCGAACATAGGAGCAGCCCGTTAACCTTGAAGCAAATCAAGCGAGTAAAACGAGCGTGGATTTGCGGTTGATTAAAAGTGAGAAAGTTAGAGAGTGAAAAAGTGAAAAAGTTAGAGAGTGAGAAAATAGGAATATAAATCACTAATTCCCATTTACCAATGTCCAATGTCCAATGTCCAATGTCTAATTTGGTTAAAATAGTTAAGTAGTTAAGTAGTTGAGTAGTTGAGTACTCAATTGACTATTAGCTTATCTAAAGGAGATAGATGAAAATTGCGGTTTTTGGCGGAAGTTTTGATCCGGTGCATTTGGGACATATAAAAATTATAAAAAAGGCCCTTAAGATATTGGATGTTGATAGATTGATAGTGGTTCCCACATATTTAAATCCTTTTAAAAAAAGCTTTAAAGCCTCTCCGACTCTTAGAGCAAGATGGTTAAAAAAAGCGCTTTTACCCATAAAGAAAGTTGATATTTGCCTATATGAGATAAACAATAATAGACCAACATATATGATCGAAACTATAAAATACCTAAAAAAAAGATATCATCCCCAAAAAATATATCTAATAATCGGCGCTGATAATCTAAACTCTTTACATAAATGGTATAAATATAACAAATTAAAACATATGGTTGAATTTGTCGTAGCAAAAAGAGGAAAGGAAAAGATCCCATCCAAATATAAAGTAATAAATATAAATGTGCCAATAAGCGCTACAGAGTTAAGGGAGCATCCAATTAGAAAGTATCTTCCAAAAATCGTAGCAAACGAAATAATTAGATTTTATAAAAAGAATCTTAAATAATTTTATAACCGTTTAGCCATTTAACCATTTTAACCAAATTGGACATTGGACATTAGTAATTGGTAAATGGGAATTGGGAATTTGGAATTGGTAATTAAGCCCTCTCTAATCATCTTGACCCTTACCACCTTACCTCCTTCTCCCCTTACCTCCTTACCTCCTTACCTCCTTCTCCCTTCAGCCTTTCACCTAACCACTCAACTACTTAACAACTCAACCACTCAACCATTTTAACCAAAATAACTACTCCCCTCTTTGCCCTTTTTAATCTCTTCTAAAAACTCTTCTATATTATATTTTTTTCTATAAGCTTCGGTCATGATATGAACTATTATATCTCCAAGATCTATAACAACCCAATCTTCACTACTTTGTATTTTTAAAAAATGCTCTCCCAACGGTTTTAGTTTCTCTTTTAAATAATCGAGCAAAGCCAAAGTGTGTTTATCCCCTAAAGATGTGCCAATAACCACAAAGTCTACAAAATACCCTTTGTCTCTTAGATCAAAAATCTGAACATCTTCGGCTTTTTTCTCTTCTAAAAGCTCTTTTATCTTTTCAGCTCTCTCTTTGATTGTTTTCATTTTGTCCTCACATTTTATATTTTGCCTCAATTCCAAGCATTTTTAGTCCCACTCTTATAGAGAGTGCCACAACTTTAAAAAGTTTTAGAAGTTTATCTTCATCTTGTGAGCCTAAAACTTTATGCTCATTATAAAATCTATGAAATTCTGCCGCAAGAGCTTTTAAATAGTCGGTAACTTTTTGAAGCTCTCTTCTTTCAAAAGCGTCTTCTAAGATTTCTGGAAGAATAAGGGCGATAAAAAGAAGATTTTTAGCATCTTCATTTAAATCTTTCAATTCAACATCTATAATATCTTCTAAACTCTTATGAGCCTTTTCAAAAACGGAATTTATCCTTGCGTGAGCATAATTTACGTAATAGACTGGATTTGAGGCGTCCTGTTTTTTTAAATCCTCCACATCAAACTCAAGATGGGTATCTGCTTTTTTACTCAAAAATATAAATCTCAGCGCATCGGCGCCTATATCTTCCACAACATCGCTCATAAGGATAAAGTTGCCTGCTCTCTTGCTCATCTTATAGGGCTCTTTGCCTTTTAATAAAGATACCATTTGTGCCAAAATGATTTCTAGTTTATCGGGATTAAATCCCAAAAATTTAATAGCCGCTTTAACTCTTGCGATATATCCGTGATGATCAGCACCCCAAATATTTATATAATGATCAAATCCTCTTTTGAATTTGTTGTAATGATAGACGATATCTCCTGCAAGATACGTAGCTCTTCCATCTTCTCTAACTACTACCCTATCTTTTTCATCTCCAAATTGCGTTGATTTTAGCCAAACTTTCCCATCTTTATGATAGACAGCCCCTCTTTCTTCCAAAATCTCCAAAACTTTTGGCCACTCTTTATAAAGCTCTTTTTCGCTAACAAAAGAGTCAAACTCAATGCCGATTTTTTTAAGATCGCTTTTTATAAGCTCCATCATCTGATCTTTTGCCCACTCTGAAAGTTTAGGTATAAAACTCTCATCGGCAAATATTTCAGATCCAAAATAATCAGCCGCCTCTTTTGCAAGATCTAAAATATACTCGCCTCTATAAAACTCATCTGGCCATTTAGTTTCTAACTTTAGTATATTTTCCCTACCTGCCAAATAGATAGATAATCCCAAAAGATATATCTGGTTTCCGGCATCGTTTATATAATACTCTTTTGTTATTTTATATCCTAAATGTTTTCCTATTCTAGATAAAGCGTCTCCTATCACCGCTCCCCTTGCGTGTCCTATATGCAAAGGTCCCGTTGGATTTGCGCTTACAAACTCTAGCAAAATAGTCTCATCTTTGCCATCACTTGCAAACTCCTCTTCGTTTTTTAACGCCCAAGTGGCATAATCGTTTAAAAATTTCTCGCTCAATTTAAAATTTATATATCCTTTAATAGCCTCGACACTTTCAAAAATATCTTCTTCTTTAAAAATATCTGCCAACTCATCGGCGATTATCATAGGGGATTTTCTAAGCTCTTTAGCCATAGAAAAAGCAATAGGAGTAGCATAATGTCCAAAAGATCTGTCTTTTGGTTTTTCTAAAACTATTTTTTTATCAAGATGTTTTGACAACGTCTCAAGGACTTTTTTTCTCAAATTTTATCCTTTTATAGTTGGTTAAATTAGTTAAAATAGTTAAAATTGCTGAGTTGTTAAGTAGATTTATCTAAAAACCACTTAACTACTCAACTACTTAACTACTCAACCACTCAACTACTCAACTACTCAACTATAATTGAATTTCCAAAAAATTATGCCTCTTTTTTTTCTGTAGTATTTGTAGTTTTAGCAGTCTCTTCTTTTGTTTCTATCTCTTTTTTGGCTTCCGCTTTTGCGCTTGAGCCCTCTTCTTCATCCTCTTTCATAGCTTTTTTGAAGTTTTTAATACCGCTTCCCAAACCTTTTGCAAGCTCTGGGATCTTTTTTGCTCCAAAAAGAAGCACAACTATAGCCAATATTATCAGCAATTCCGGCATACTCGGCATACCCATATTTTCTCCTTTTTTTATATTTAAAGATAAGTCAAAACTTTTAACTAAACTAATAATATTACATTTTTTAATCTAATAAAAGCATAAAAATTAAAACTTCGACCACTCTTTAATAAATTTTTCTATTTCTTCGTTTCTATATTTTAGTTTTGCGGCAACGGCTATGGAGATAATCTCCTTTTTTGCTTTTTCAAAGTCGTCGTTTATCAACAAAAAATCAAACTCTCTTAATCTTTTAATCTCCTCTTTTGCGTTCAATAGCCTTTTTTTAATGGTTTCTTTATCATCCGTTCCTCTTTTTTTGAGTCTATTTTCCAACTCTTTTATAGAAGGGGTGGTTATAAAAACCGAAGTCGTAATCTCGTTAAATTTTTTTCTAATACTTTCGTGTCCTTGAACGTCTATATCGAAAACCACAAGTTTTTCCTCGTCCAAAGCCTCAAAAACCGGCCTTAGTGAAGTGCCGTAATAGTTTCCGTGAACATTTGCCCACTCTAAAAAAAGACCCTTTTTAATATCTTCTTCAAACTCCTCTTTTGACACGAAAAAATAGTCAACGCCATCTATTTCATTCTCTCTTTTTGGTCTTGTGGTAGTTGATATACTAAAATAGACGTTATCGATATTTTTTAATATCTCGTTTATCAATGAACTTTTTCCAGCCCCGCTGGGTCCGGATATTACTAATAAACTTCCCTTTTTTATCATTTCTTTTTCTTCTTTTTTTTGTTGAAATTTATCTTTATGGTTATCTCCATACCATCTAAAAGTTCCCTTATGGTGTATAGATCCAAAACGCCCATAAGGGCTTTTATCTTCTCCTCTTTGCTAATCTCTTCTTTTTTTTCTATCTGCTCATTTTTATAATCTTCAAGTTTTTCTAAAATCGCCGGTTTTTCTTCTACTTCCTTTTCTATCTCTTCTTCTAAATTTTCTTCCATCTCTTCTTTGGGCTCTTTTTGAGTCTCTTTTTCTTCTTCTAAAAGCTCTTGGACCTTTTCTAATTCGCTTTTATCCAAAACCCCGCTCTCTTCTATTTCATTCTCCGAAATAAAAGGCTCCTCCTCAACGCTCTCTTCAAACTCTACAATCTCTTCTTTCTCCTCTTTTGGGATGGGTAGATTTTCTTCTATCTCTTTATTTTCAAGTTCTAAAGTCTCGTTTAGTGACAAAATATCCAAAGGCTCTTCTTTTTTTTCTATATCGGCTATCTCTTTGTTTTCATGTTCTTTTTTTATAAACTCTATTTTTGATTTAATGCCTCTTAATAACTCTATCAAATCTGTGGGTAAAAAAGGCTTTGTCAATGTAAAATCAAAACCCTCGATCTGTTCATCTTTTGATGATGTGATAACTCCTATTTGAGAAAATTTAATATTTTTTTTGATCTCTTTTAAAAAATTCTCGTCATACATCTCATCATCAATAAAAACAACATCATATTCGCCGTGAGGCAACTCATAAACGTTGTCGCACTCATCAACCTCAAAGCCGGCTTTAGGAGCGCTAAGTTTCAACATCCTTGATACTACAGGGTTTTTGTTAATAAGAAGCAGATTCATAGTATCTCCAAATTGTAGATTTTGCTATATTTTATAATTTTTTTGCTTTAATAATTGTAAGATATATGATATTTAACCCGGATTTTGCAATAGAATTTGTTGCAGTAGTGCTTTTGCTTGAGATTTAGA
>NZ_CEXZHP010000109.1:0-5194 GCF_982775275.1 Nitrosophilus sp. | reverse complement strand
ACTTAAACCTAATGTTGATATTTTGGAAGTTTCTACAAAAGATAAGGAGTCTTTAAAAAAACTTGCTAACTGGATCAAATTTAAAATGGAGATGAGATAATGTGTCTTTCGATTCCGTCACAAGTTATTGAGATAAACAAAGATGAAATGAGTGCAATTGTGGATACTTTGGGGGTTAAAAGAAAAGTAGGTATCGATTTTATAGCTGATGAGGTAAAGGTTGGTGATTATGTTTTGATACATATCGGATACGCCATGAATATCATAGACGAAGAGTATGCTAAAGAGTCAATCGCTTTGTATCAGGAGATAATAGAGAAAATGGAAGAGGAAGAGAAAGGGGCTATGATAGATGGGAGCGACAACTGTCCGAGCGGAGGCGGTTGATGAAACTAAAAGATTTATATGACAGATTTAGAGACCCAAAAGCTATACAAGCTCTCTCTAAGGAGATTGAAAAAGAGGCTGAAAAACTTGATAGAACTATAAATATAATGGAGGTTTGCGGCGGTCATACCCATACCATCATGAAATATGGTCTTTTGCAGTTAATGCCAAAAAATATAAACTTTATACACGGTTCCGGATGCCCTGTATGTATTATGCCAAAAGAGAGGATTGATCATGCCTATATCTTGGCAATGAGAGAAGATGTGATTCTTTGTACTTTGGGAGATATGATAAAGGTGCCCGGAAGCAAAGGTTCTTTGCAAGATGCGAGAAGCAAAGGGGCCGATGTGAGGTTTGTCTACTCGCCTTTGGATGTACTCAAAATCGCAAAAGAGAATCCAAATAAAAAAGTAGTCTTTTTTGCGATAGGTTTCGAAACGACTACCCCTATGACGGCCGCACTTTTAGAAAATGCGATAAAACAAAACATAAAAAACATACTCTTTCATATAAACCATGTAACAGTTCCCGAAGTTATGAAAGAGCTAATTGATAGCAGAGACGAACATGTAGATAGTTATAATAATCAGATAGACGCTTTTTTAGGACCTAGCCATGTAAGCGTAATTGCGGGAAGTAAGATATATGAGCAGTTTCCTGCCCGTTATAACCGTCCAGTTGTCGTTTCGGGGTTTGAACCTGTTGATGTGATGGAGGGGGTTTTGATGATGGTTAGGCAGTTTGCAAGCGAGAGATGTGAAGTTGAGATACAGTATAAGAGAAGCGTTAGCAAAGAAGGTAATCTTAAAGCGCAAGAATTGATTGAGAAGTATTTTGAAAAAAGGGAGCTTTTCAAGTGGAGAGGACTTGGAAATATTCCAAAAAGTGCATGGAAGCTTAAAGATGAATTTGGCGAGTTTGATGCAGAAAAAATTTATGAACTGCCAAAAGAGGAGATAGAAGACCATAAACTATGTATCTGCGGGGATATTTTAAGAGGTATGGCAAAACCGACTGAGTGTCAAGTCTTTGGGACAGCCTGTACCCCGCAAAAACCTCTTGGTAGCTGTATGGTTAGCAGCGAGGGAGCATGTGCTGCTTATTATAAGTATGGAAATTTGATATAATTGTCCTATATAAAAATAGGAGAATATTATGGTAGAACTTTCAATTAGTGAGATATCTAAGCATCCAAAAATATTGGATGAATTAAAAGAGATTGCAAAAATTGTCAATAAAAAAAGTAATACCTTAAAAGGTATTTTTATTCCGCTTGAGGACTTAAAAGGGGTTGAAGAGCTTGTAAGAGAGATAGAGTATCGTAAGTGGCTTGAGAGAAATAAAGGATTGTTGGAGTTAGAAAGACCAGATTTTTTGGATATTTGTGCAGAAGATATCGGAGAGTGGTTAGATGAACTTGAAAATAAAACAAGGTGAGATTTATTTAGTGGATTTTGGTAAAAAATATAATTCAGAGATTGGTAAAATTAGACCAGCAGTAGTTTTGCAGAACAATTTTTTAAATCGGATTTTACCAATTAGCAGATTTCAATCTGTGTTGGTACTGCCTCTAAGCTCTCAAGATATTGTGAGTGAATATAGAATGAAGATTAAGGCTCGAGATAGACTCAAAAAAGATAGCTTTGCTGTTGCTAATTGGATCTGTACGATAGATATAGATAAAATTCTTCTTGATCAGGGAATTCTTGCAAAATTAAATGAAGATGAGTTACAAGAGCTAAAACAAAAAGTATGTAATTTGATGTAAGGAGCTTTATGCAAAGAACTATTACTTTAGCTATGGGAAATGGTGGAGTTGAAAATAGTGAGCTTATTGAAAAAATTATTTTTAGACATTTAAAGAATGAGTTTTTAAAAGAAGCAGAAGATGGTACACTCTTAAAGAGTTTAGATAGTCCAGTTTTTACAACAGATTCTTTTACCATAACTCCTCTTTTTTTCAAAGGAGGAGATATTGGAAAACTTGCAGTTGCCGGGGCATGTAACGATCTTGCAATGATGGGAGCAAAACCTAAGTTTTTATCTTTATCTTTCATAATTGAAGAGGGATTTAGTGTTAGGGATTTTGAGAAAATTGTTAGAAGTATAAAAAAAGAGCTTGATATTAACGAAGCTAAAGTTGTAACCGGAGATACTAAAGTAGTACCTAAAAAAAGCTGTGACGGTATTTATATAAATATCTCAGCTTTAGGAGAGAGAGCTAAAGAGTTTTCTCAAAAAAATATAGAAGTTGGCGACGTAGTTTTGATTTCAGGTGATATTGCAAGACATGGAGCTAGTATATTTGCAAGCCGTGAAGGGATAGAGCTGGAAAATGAGATAGCAAGCGATTGTAAATCTTTATGGCCGGTTATTGAGAGACTTATAAAAGAAGATGTAAAGGTAAAAGCCTGTAGAGATGCTACAAGAGGGGGAGTTGCCGCTGTTCTTAATGAGTGGGCAAAAGCTAAAGATTTATGTTTTGAGATTGAAGAGGCAAAAGTTAAAGTGAGCGATGAGGTGAGAGGAATTTGCGAAATTTTGGGGTTTGAGCCTTTTGTTTTGGCAAATGAGGGAACTTTTGTAGCAGCAGTTTGCAAGAACGATAGTCAAAAAGCATTGGAAATTCTGAAAGAGTTTAATGAAAATGCTAGTGTTATTGGGATAGTAACGGATGAATACCCGCAAAAAGTTTTACTAAAAAGCGAGTGGGGTACAAGAAGATTTTTAGATATGCCAAGCGGTGAGATTTTGCCAAGGATATGCTAAGGTGAAGATACTTTTGATATCTACTACTTTTAACTCTTTAACCCAAAAAATATACTGTTTTTTAAAAGATTTGGGTCATACTGTTAGTGTAGAGTATGCTATAAACGATAACGTCATGATAGAGAGTGTTGAACTTTATAAACCGGATATCGTTATTTGTCCTTATCTAACAAAAAAACTGCCTAAAGAAATTTTCAAGAAAACTCCTACTTTCATCATCCATCCGGGTCCTTTTGGAGACAGAGGAGCATATGCTCTTGATAATGCCATTTTAGATAACAAAAAAGAGTGGGGCGTTACGATTTTAGAGGCTGATGATGAGCTTGACGGAGGTAAAATCTGGGCTACTAAAAACTTTAAAATACCAAAAAAGAAGAAGGGATATATCTATAGAAATCAGGTAAGTGACGTGGCTGTTGAACTAGTAAGCGAGCTTTTAGAAAAGCTAAAAAACGGCTTTAAACCTTTGGAAAATCCGCTTTTTCCAATGCACAAAAGAGTAACTCAAGATAGAAGAAAAATAGATTGGACTAAAGACAAAAGTGAAGTGATTTTAAAAAAGATAAATGCTTCAGATAACTATCCTGGAATAAAGGATAATTTTTTAGGGGTTGATGTATATATTTTTGGAGTAAGTTTGGAAAAAAATGGGCTAGAAAATATTGAAGCCAAACCGAAAGATATTTTGGCAAAGCGAGACGGGGCGATTTTAGTAAAAACTATTGACGGGGCTATATGGATTAGCCATATGACGGAGATAAAAAAGGGAATACGCCAGATAAAACTCCCTTCCACTTATGTTTTAAAAGATAGACTAAAAGGTATAAAAGAGCACAGGATTCCTATATATGTGGATCCGCAAACTCAGACATTCAAAGAGATTACATTTTACAAAAAGAAAAATGTAGGCTTTTTAGAGTTCGATTTTTACAACGGAGCCATGAGTTCACAGCAGTGTATAAGACTCAAATATGCTATCGAAACACTTAGAGAAGAGGTGGATATACTGGTTTTGACGGGTGGCGAGAACTTTTTTAGCAACGGAATCCATCTAACCATATTGGAAGATAGCAAAAAGAAGGGAGAAGATGGTTGGAGCAATATTAATGCTATGAACAATCTGGTAAAAACCATTCTTTTTAGCGATGATATTTTAACTATTTCCGTTTTTCGTGCAAATGCGGGAGCAGGCGGAGTTTTTTTGGGTTTGGCAAGTGATATAGTTTTTGCAAAAAAAGGAGTTGTTCTAAATCCGCACTACAAAACGATGGGGTTAAGCGGTAGCGAGTTTCACACCTATACGCTTCCAAAAAGAGTAGGTAAAGATAAAGCGAAAAAACTTGTTGACGAAGCTCTACCAATTTCAGCCAACTTTGCAAAAAAAATAGGACTAGTTGATTTTATCTATAACGATTTTAGCGAGGTTGAAAGTTTTGCTTTAGAACTTGCTAGTGACGAAGATAGATTTTATAAAATTTTGGATGAAAAAAGAGATAGACTAGAAAGAGATGAAGAGTTGATAAACAGATGTGTAGAGAAAGAGTTAGAAAAGATGTATCCGGAGTTTTGGGATGAGAAAAGTTTTTTTCATAAATTAAGACACGATTTTGTATATAAAGTTTGTCCTTTGCAAACTCCAAAGAGGTTAGCGATACATAGAAATGAGGAATTTTGAATCGGTAATTTGTAAAAATAATATTTTGTTCCTAATTGAACCCTCTGAAAAATTACAAATTGAGCGAAAGCTTTGCAATTTTGTCCTCGGGCTTTGCCCTGCGGGGTTGTCGCTTCGCTCGGACAATTTGAAAATTTTATGTTCGCCCTAAGGCGAAAAAAGTGCACTTAACCCCGAAGGGGCGCTATTGCGTTTGCACTTTTTAATAAAATTTTCAAATGTTGCGTTAGCAAAAATTGCATCTGACTTGAGCGAAATTTAGTAATTTTTCAGAACACTCAATTGGGAATCAAATCCTCTCTTATCACCTTACCTCCTTACCACCTAACTCCCTTACCACCTTATCACCTTACCCCCTTA
>NZ_CEXZHP010000108.1:0-5214 GCF_982775275.1 Nitrosophilus sp. | reverse complement strand
TCATAATCTATTTAACATTATAGCATATTTTGGGGGTTTTGGCTGAATAGTTACGAATTATATAACTTCTAAATGCTCCTTTGATTGATTGAGCAGGGAGATAAGGGATTCCGTAAATATGATGAAGAGTAATAGATGTATTATAAACAGAACCATTTCCCATACCTAAGGTTAATTTCCAATCATTTTTTACAAAAATTGAATCTTTTTCATAATGAGTAAGTTCAAGAGTATCATAATATTTATCTACTCTTTTTGTTTCAATATTTGTATTAAAACTTACCCCTTCATACTCATTTTTTATGTTAAATAAATCTTTTCTAACAAATCTATTAAGTTGTAATGAAAAATTATCAATATCTTTAGCCACTAAATTATTTTTATCTAATAATTTACTTGTATCCTTTGGTATAAAATAGTTCATATTAATCCTTTGAAATTCTACCCTCAGCAAATCGTCTAAGCCAATTAAATAGAGCCAAAACTTCAATTGTAACTTTTCTATATTTATTAGAATCAAGTTTGATACACCACTCTACAAGCTCCATATTATCTTTGTCATATCTCTTTTTTAACCACTCATCTACTTGATTATAAATATAAATATAAGTACCTGTTTTTTTAGAAAACATAAATGCAAAAGTAGCACTAAGTCCATTTGTTTGGATTAAAGAGGGGATTTTTTTGCAATAAGATTTATACTCTGAATCTTGAATTTTCTCTTTTTTCCTTTTAGTATTATCCTCTTTGTCTTTTTCTGCCTGTATTATTGCTTCATCAACTTTTTCATAAGCAAAAATAGCTCTCTTTTTTTCTATATCTCTAATTGGCATTATTTCCTCCTATAATTATAGATACTATCCCTTTTCCAATGGTTGCATTTCCACCTATTTGAATGGTAGGCGGTATAGTAGAAGTAAAGAAACTCATAACCTCATCATCAGTTTTTAAATTTTGAATTTGAGTAATATCTTTTGCCATTATAGGAGAAGCCAAAGCCAAAGAATACATTATAGTTTCACTTGGTAAATACTCTTCTGTAAATAATGCTCCATCTTTAACAACTCCTGTTTGATTATTGATTTTTGTTCTAGTAATAACTTCTGTGGAGAGAGTGATAAAATCCTTAAAATCATTATCATCTAAAATAATTAATTTCTCTTCTATCTCTTTGTTGTCTAATTCTTTTGATAAAAACTCTGCTATTTCTTGAGTATTTTCATCTTTGGTAATAGAAATTTGATACTCTTCCAAAATTACACTATTTTCATCAATATTTATTTTTGAATTTTTAGTAATTGTATTCTCTTTTATCTCAAAAGTTTGCTCATTTTTAGAGATTTTTAAATCATGTACAAATCTATCTAAAACAGACGGACAAGTAATCCAAGCAAAAATTCCTTTAGCTGATTTAATAGGAAAAAGTAAAATCCTAGCATCACTAAATCCTAATGCCCCTGCAAATTCTCTATTTGATTTTTCAGGAAAAGCTTTTTTAAATACTTCAATCAATGCCGAAGGGGCTTTATTCTTTTCAGATGGTGCATTACTCTCGTCGTAACCAAAACTCATATAGGTTTTTAACAATACATCTACATCGGTTCTACCTTTTAGCTCAAAAGCCTCTCTTATGCTTCCTTTTAAACTACTTCCCTCTATTTTTGGAAAACCTGTATGCCCCTCTCTTTGAATTGGCATATCCACAATTCCCAAATCACTACCACTACCTACATGCATAGGTGTTACTGTATGTATATAAAACGGTTTTGCTTGTTTAAACATTTTCTATCCTTTTTTCTATTTTGTTTGTTAGAGAGTTCTCTTTTATCTCTTCTTTATTGACACTACTGTTGTTAATATATTTTTCATACTCATCATGACCACTATCAAATGTTTTATACACATAGATAACCTCATCATCACTAAAATAAAAAATTCTATTAACATTGTTTCCATCATCATAAACCAAATGACCATTTTTTCTCTCTGTTTTACTCTCTCGTGTCTCTTGCCAAAATTTTGTCTCCAATATTCTTTGAATATCACTCTGTTTTGCAATCTCTTCTAAAACCTCTTTTGGTGCATAAAAGATAAAAAATTTCTCCCTATATCGTCTCCACAAAATAGTACCTAATGGATTTAAGGCTACTAAACCATCATCTACCTCAAAAAGAGACTCTATCTCTCTCAAAAAATTATAATCTAAAGATGATTTTTTAACAACTTCCTCTTTTGATAGTTGTTCAAATTCTTTCCAGTATTTATCAAACAACGCTTCATCTATTGACAAAGGAATTTTTGGAATAGAGATTAAAGAGTCAGAATTCTCAAAAACATAATAGAGTGGTACAGAGTTAACCTGTCCAAAAATTGTAAGATATGGAATAACTGCTTTATATCCACCTGTAATATTTAAAATCAAATTACCATAATAATTAGATGCAATACCATAAAGTCTATTTATTAGATTTAATAATCCATCTTTAAAATCTTTATAATTTTCTACTTGTAATTTATCTATTATGTTATGTTGATGATTAAATTTTATATTATCTAAAACTTCTTCTAATACTTCACAAACTACAACCGACTCAATCGTATCTGTAGCAATCAAATAAACTTCAATCTCTTCATATTTCTCTTGAAGCTTTGTTATGCTTGTAAGTTCTGCACAAGAGTTTTCAGTTTTAGCAAAATCTAATAACTTATCTTTTATTTCACCAATTTCATCTTCCCACTCCTTATATTCACTATAAGGCTGATTCTCAATATCTTTATTAAGTCTTTCACTTTTTTCATCATTATAATTTGTAAAAAGCGATGTTCCAACCGTTGTTATAATCTTTTTCATTTCACATCTCCAATTATGACCAATCCATAGCCCTCTTTTTGTTTGTAATCTGAAATCGATGAGAGATTAAAAGTTTCAATTACTTTATCTTTATCTCCTTTCAAAATTTCAAAATAATAAACACTACCAATAGAAACTGCTTTAAACATCTCTTTTGGTGTATTTGTTTTCATATCAAATCCACCAATAGATTGATATTTCCCCACAGCACAAGCAATTAATTTTATTTTAAAATCTTTAAACTCTCCTATAAAATTATTATCCTTATCTATCCAACACGGATACCAACCATTATCGAAAATAGCAGGAGTCAAAAGATAAAGTTTAAAAATATTACTATTAATTTTTTCCATTTTTGGTATATCTAAACTATTTAATGATTGATATTTAGCCCCTTTTGCTTCTCCTCCAAGTTTTATAAGTCCATTCTCATTTAAATCTAATCCATCAAAACTAATAACAATTTTTAAATCTTTATAGCGTAACATCTCTACTCTATAAAGCAACCCCTCCCCAGTTGTTTTTGTTTGTCTATTTAACCCTATGCCTATTTTATTTTCTTTTATTACCAAACTATCTTCAACCTCAAAAGAACCAATAGTTTTACCAGATAAATATCTTTTAAAATTACTATTTTTCAAATACCCTTTATCTATACTTTCAATCTCATCTTTTGAAAAGAAAGTATATTTGAGAGGACTATTCGTAAGTAAATTTTCTTCCAAATCTAAAGTTTTTACTTCTCCTTTTGATTCAACACAATCTTTTGGTATTGCAAAAATTAATTTTTCTTGATATTTTAATCCAATAAAATTTATCTTTAAATTTTTAGTTGGGTCATCATCTTCATTGGCTTTTGAGAGTTCATCAATATCGTTAGCAAAATAAGTTGCTCTCAATGCTCCATAAAGTGTTGATGGTGTAGGCAATAATAAACTATTACCCCAGTTGTCTCCAGACTTGTCAAAAGGCTTTCCATCTTGAAAAATCAAAGTATCCAAAGCTTCTATCTCTATGGTCATGAAATCTCCCTATTTATAAACTTTGCAATATTTAGAGCATCTGAAAAATCTCTAAAACTTTTTGTATAAAGAGCAGAAACCAACTCTTTCATCTCATCTATATTTACATCTTCTGTTTTCTTTGAGCGTTTTAATAACCTTGCTATTTCGGTAGTTATTAGAGATTTTTTTAAGTCTAAATTCCCCTTATCATCAAGCATAATCAAAAACTCCCTCTCTAAATTAGATATAAAAGAGTCCGAAAAATTCTCTTTTAGTTGAGTTACAATATCTTGCACCATTTTAATTTTTTTATGTTTTATAATGGCTTCTCTTATCTCCCCCGACCGTTTTAAAACAGTCAAACAGACAGCATCTTTACCACTACTTTTTTTAGCCTTTTTCTCTGATTTTCGAGCCTCATTCAAAACAGTTCCTAGAGGAGTTTTATAGTGGGCAATAACTACCCCTGCCGAAAAAGTAAAATCATCATTTAATTGATATTTATCTTTTAGAGGTTCACTAATCAACTCTCTAAATTGACTATTTAACTCTACTAATACATCAAATAGATTATCAAGATTTACAAATCCCAAAAAATCCTCTCCACCTGCATAAACAGTCATACCCTTTGGCTCTTTTAGTATATCTCTTGCTTTATTTGCAAAAGTAGCTAAATTAAGGCTAATATCTTTATGAAACTCTTTTAGTTTGCTTTTATCATCTAATCTTTGCCCTGATAACCATTTCCCCATATCATCACCATCAAACATCACAACAGCATAATAAGAGGTCTGTTTATAGTTATCTTTTATCTCTTTTTGAAACTGCTTAAACTCTTTTAGACAATCATCTAGTGGATATTCCATATCATTTTTTTCAAAATAATTTTTATTTAGATTCTCCTCATAAAATAGTTGACTATCATTATGTAAATAGTTATATTGTTCTCGTATCTCAAAAGGAATATTCATAATAGCAATTTCAGCCGTAGAGTCAAAACCTTTTTTTATACTTCTTCGTTTGACATAACAGACACCACAAAGCCCCTCTCCATGCTGTAGATTATCCTCTCTTTTTGCACTCAAAAGATTTTTTATCTGCTCTTTGATATAAAATCTCATAGGCTTTTTATAAACAGCTATATTTCTCTCTCCACAAATAGAGCATTTTCTACCAACCTCTCTTAATTGGGTAAAAAATCGGCTATTTTTTGCTCCTGCTAATCGCTTTTCAACCTCATCAAAAGCCTTTTTATAATCTCCATCATATTCACTAGCACTCCAATAGATTTGGAAAAAATTCTCTATATGTTGCTTAACTATTGAATTTTTAGTATTATCTAAACCTCTAAAATAGTTC
>NZ_CEXZHP010000107.1:1366-5254 GCF_982775275.1 Nitrosophilus sp. | reverse complement strand
CAACCAAATGTATATTATGTTCCGCCAACGGAAGCTCCTCCAAAGTTTGATGAGAATGGAAAGATTATAGAAGGAAGCAACAGAATTCCTATAAAAGAGCTTGAAAAACTTTTTGGACCGGCGGTTCATGAAGCTATAAAGACTATAAAAGCAGAAAAAGAAAAAAGAGCAAAAACGGGAGAATCTGAGTTGATGGATATTTTGATAGCTTATCAGCATCAAGATATGTTTAGGCTGGATAACGACTATTATCAAAAGGTTGCCAAAGAGAAGGGGGCAAAACCTTTGGCTCCTGTTGATGATAGGTATATTGCTGGAAAATATACAAAAAAAATAAGTTTTAAGGTGCACCCATGAAAAGAGCAGTAGGATTGATGACGGCCTTGAGCTTGGCCGCAACGGTTGCGTTTTCGTCAAATGTGGTTGAGGCTATAAAGGTTAATGAAGACCTAAGTAATTTAAAGTGCGGTAGCAAGATAATAAAACAAAATGCAAAATTTAGCCAAATTATCGTATATCCGCAAACGACACTTAGACTAAACGATAAAAAAGCAAACCAAATAAACAAAAACAATAAAGCAAAAAAAGTTGAGGTAGCAGCGCTTTATGATGGCAAAAACGTCGCGGTAATAGTCAGATGGAAAGATAAAACAAAAGATGTACAAAAAGGGTATAAAAGCGATGTTTACGCAGATGGCTTTGCGGTGCAGTTTGCTGCTACGCCAAAAGATGTAAATAAATTGCCATATATCGGCATGGGGAGTAAAAATAGACCCGTAGTTATATATTTGCAAAAAGCAGTTGAAAAAGTTTATGAACCAAACGGAAACGGTATTGTTGGGTATCAAGTAAACCCTCACAATACCAATAGATTTGGGAAAGATTTGAAAAAGTTTGAAAAAAGAGTCGATCAGCTTGCCATTAGAGACTATCAAAAAGCCTTTGTAAGCGAAGGCTTTAGATCTATGACCGAAATAAAAGATAACTCCTCAAAATATAGCGCCGATATGCATTATGTAGATAAGATGAATATGTGGGGAGGTATGGTTGTAAGAGAGGTTAAGGATGAGTATCTAAACCTAAATAGCGGAGCGTTTCCTGTCGCAGTTGCCGTGTGGGACGGTAAAAAGTTGCATAGAGACGGGCTTAAACATCTATCTGGATGGATTGCTGTAAAACTTCCTAAAAAAGGCGGAGAGGAATTGGTATCTGCGGTAGATGAGAAAGTAAAAGGGGATATTGAAAAAGGAAAAGAACTTGCTATGACAAACTGTGCAAGCTGCCATAGATGGAAAGGTGCAGAGCAAGCCCCTATGTATATGGCGCCTGATCTTAGCAATATAGGAGGCCAAGCAACGGCTGGATATATAAGAGAGTCGATAGTTGATCCAAACGCCGTTGTAGTTCCGGGATACAATAGAAACTCTCATCCAAATTTTGCATGGTATATGGTCGATGAGAAAGGAAATAGAACTTCTACTATGCCTCCATTTGATTGGATGGATAAGAAGTCTTTGAATGATTTGGTAGCTTTCTTGCAGACACTAAAAGCGGAGGTAGAAAAATGAAAAAATTAGCTCTAACAGCTCTGCTTGGACTCTCTTTGGCTTTTAGTCTAAATGCCAGCGGCGGAGCTAAAGGCGAGTTTGAGAAAAAAGGGTTTTTAACAACAAAATGGTGTGCCCAAAACGACCTATTTGCCGACTGTAGGCTTGAGACTTATCATTGTGGCGAAGAGGGTTGTTATAAAGAGTGGCTTCCTGGTGAGCCTACAAAAATGGAGATGGTTTTATTTGTTCATGATGAAGGAAAGATATATTATATAGATCCTGAGGGAGTTCATGTAAGCGAGCTTTTGGAAAAAGCGGCAAACAGAAATGAAGTAACTATCATTGGTGAGCTTGAAAGTGATGGAAAAACTATAAAAGCTCATGAATTTAAAGCCCCTCCTCCTCCAAAAAAGTCGTTTTTTAAAGGTTGTTTATAATCTAAAGCCGCTAAATGCGGTTTTAGATAGGTATATTGGGAATTGGGCATTTGGAATTGGAAAATAAATTTTATAAAATATAAAAATATTACTAATTCCCAATTCCTAATTCCAGATTTAAAGGATATATTTTGGATAATAAAGCAAAAGCTTTTGTTTATGCCTTTTTATCAAGGTGTTATCAAAAAGAGTTGGATACAGAAGCGATAAAAGATTTGAAAAAAAACAAAGAACTTCTCGAATCTATAGGAAATGATAGTTTAGAGTGGTTTTTAAAAAATGATATATCAAAAATAGAAGAGGAGTTAAACGTAGATTTTAATTCGGCATTTGTTATAAACTCTCAGCCGGTTGAGACTTTGGTTGAGGATAGTAAAGGGGAGATTTTGGTGGGACTTCAAAATCCCGTTATGCAGTTTTATTTTATGAACGGATATGAGATAGATATGAATAAAACCGATATCTTAGCTCCCGATCATCTCTCAATCGAGCTTGGATTTATGCAAAATCTTGTTTTAAAAAATGAAGAAAAAATAGCTTTTGATTTTTTAAAAAATCATCTATTAAAATGGGTTCCACCATATTTGATAGGGATAAAATCTCTTGTTGAGACACCTTTTTATAAAGATTTGGCCGATTTTACTATCGAATTTTTGTTTAGTGAATATGAGAGTTTGAGGGATGGTGATTTTGGTTAAAAAAGTTAAGTAGTTGAGTGGTAAGGTGGTAAGGGGATAAGGTGGTAAGGCGGTAAGGGAGAGAAAGTTAGAGAGTTAGAAAATTAGGAAAATAACTAATTCCCAATTCCTAGTTACCAACGTTTAATGTCAAGCTGTGGAGAAAAGATGAGCTTATATAAACAAAATACCGAACTTTTTGAGTTTGATAGATTAAAATGTCTTAGAACAGATTATTATCATAATAAATGTAGCGAGTGTATAGATATATGTCCAGAGGATGCATTTGTATTTGATAGAGGAAAATTAAGGCTTGATGAAAAAAGTTGCAAAAACTGCGCCGTTTGTGTGGGTGTATGCCCAAGCGAGGCTTTAAGTGTAAATTATTTTGATCCAAACGGGTTTATCATCTCTTTAAAAGAGGAAAAAGTAGTTATTTCATGTAAAAAGGATACTCCATGCCTTAGCGTATTTAGTTCTCAAAACTTTATCTCTTTAGCTCTAAGAAAAGATTCTGTTAGATGCGATTTGTCTCATTGCCAAGGGTGTGAAATAAATAAAGATAATAAAACCTATAAATCAATCGTTGAAAGAATAGATGAGGCAAACAGATTTTTGGAAGAGCTCGGCATAGATAAAGAGATAAAAACGGAAGTTAGCGAGACTATCAACCAAAGAAGAGCCATTTTTAAAAAAATTTTCAATTCCGCAAAAGAGTTATCTGGTGAAGGTATAGAGGTAAAAGAGCTTGCAAACGTAAAAGTTAAAATCCCAATAAAAATTATATTATTAAAAAACTCCATTAAAAAAGAGATTCAAAATTTTAAAAATTCACAAATATCTACAAATTATTCATTTTTATCAAACAAAGAGATTGATTTTGATTTGTGCAATAATTGCGGTGATTGCGTTAAATTTTGTCCAACGGATGCTCTATTTTACTCAAATGACTCTACAACCATCTGGTTTCAAAGCGGAAAGTGTATAAGCTGCGGTATCTGTAACGATATATGCGAACTAAAAGCTATAAAAAACAAAGATAAGCTTGATATTGTTGAGTATGCTTTTGATAGAGGAAAAGTTTTAGTTGAACATACTTTGAAAATCTGCACTGAATGCAAAACCCCTTTTCCTTATAAAGGAGGGGAGTTGATTTGTGATAGGTGTAAAGAGTTTGTTTCAAAATATGATGATATTTTTAAACTCGCAAGCGAACTGTAGTTT
>NZ_CEXZHP010000107.1:0-1266 GCF_982775275.1 Nitrosophilus sp. | reverse complement strand
AGAGTTTGTTTCAAAATATGATGATATTTTTAAACTCGCAAGCGAACTGTAGTTTGAATGAAATAAAAAGGAAATAAAAAATAAAAAGGGTCAGGTGATAACAATAACATAAATCAAGCCGCTGTTATTATTGTTATCACCTGACCCCAAAATATTTATGAGAGTTAAATTTCTATAACTCTTATCATATTTGTTGTTCCTTCCTTGCCGATAATACTTCCCATTGTTACTATTATTTTATCTTTTGAATTTAAAATCTTTTCTCTTAAGGCTATATCGATAAACTTTTCGATCAATTTTTCCGTGCTTTTGATTTTTGGTATCTCAAAAATCTCTTCAACACCCCATATAAGCTTTAATTTTCTAGAGGTCTCTTTTGAGTGAGTGACGGCGATTATTTTTGTTTGGGGTCTATATTTTGCTATGCTTTTTACGGTGGTGCCGCTACTTGTAAAGCTAACTATCGCTTTTGGCTTGATCGCTTTGCATAGATCGGCAACTCCCTGGGCTATAGCGTCGCTCTCTTGGCTTTCATATTTTTTATAATAAGGATATATCTTTTGCGTCTCTAAAATAACGTTTTTTAAAACCTCAACGGCTTTTAGAGGATATTTTCCAACGGTTGTTTCATCACTTAGCATTACCCCATCACTTCCGTCCATAACCGCGTTTGCTACGTCACTAACTTCGGCTCTTGTGGGGAAAGGAGAGTTTACCATGGACAAAAGCATCTGGGTAGCTACGATGACCGGTTTTTTAAGTCTGTTTGCCTCTTTGATGATTCTTTTTTGAATGATAGGGACCCTCTCTATACCAACTTCGATGCCAAGATCTCCCCTTGCTACCATAACTCCGTCACACTCGTTTAAGATCTCTTCAAGATTTAAAATCGCCGTTTTTGTTTCGATCTTTGCTATGATCCAAGGATTTGCGCCGTTTTGATTTAGGATATCTCTTGCTTTTTTGATATCTTGAGCGCTGTTAACAAAACTTATAGCAACTAAATCAACTCCGTTTTTTGCTCCAAAGATCAGATCTTTTTCATCTTTTGGAGTAATCGCCGAAATCTTGATATTTGAGTGTGGAAAATTTAATCCTTTTTTGCTAGATAACACGCCGCTATTTTTTACTTCTAAAGTTAGAGAGTCATTATCCTTTTTTATAACTTTTGTTCTAATACTTCCATCGGCGAAAAAAACATATTCACCCTCGTTTATCTGATCAATAATTGCTGGATATGTGATAGTTAGTTCATATTTAGTTTTT
>NZ_CEXZHP010000106.1:0-5258 GCF_982775275.1 Nitrosophilus sp. | reverse complement strand
GGAATTGGTAAAATTCATTACAACTTTTTAACTCTCTCACTTTTAATTAACCACAAATCTTCGCTCGTTTTACTCGCTTGATTTGTTTCAAGGTAAACCAGCCGTTCGTATACTCGTCACTAAATTCCTCAGACTTAGGACTTGCATATACTCGCAGACTTAGCTCGGGCACGGGAGAGCCGTTAAAAAATCGTAAACTGCTTTACGATTTTAGGCTCGCACGGCGATGCGTATATGCAAGCTTACTTGCATAGCATACGCCAGTAAGATAAGCAGTTATCGTTCTAAGCCTTCGGCTTGCCCTCGCTCACTTTCTAACTTCCTCACTTTTTCACTTTCCCACTAAACTACCCAACTATTTAACCACTCAACCACTTAACTATTTTAACTACTCAACCTTTTTAACTATTTTAACCAAAATAAACTAATACTCAATAGTTACCTTAACTCTTATCTCTTTTAATGGACGCGAGCTATATTTAACAATCTCTTGTCCGTTAAAGGTTGCATAATTTTTATATTCTATAATTCTCTCTTTTGTCTCTTGATATCTTGTTCTACATCTTTTGACTATCTGATATCCAGGTCTTGCTTGGCGCTCGGCTAAACTTTTCCCAACGATAGTCCCAACTATAGCACCCCCTATAGTCGCCGCTGTTTTTCCACTACCTTTTCCTATCTGATGTCCTATGATCCCTCCGGCAACTCCACCTATCAATGCCCCAACGGTTCCGTCATTTTCTTGAGATATGGGTACCTCCTCTTCCCAACACTCTTCATATGGAACTCTTTTTGTAATAACTCTATATATTTTCTCGCTTTTATATACAGGCAGATACTCAACATAAGTAAATTTTTCGGCAAAGGCAAAGGCGGCAAATATCAAAACCAAAAATAGAGACTTTCTCATAGGAACTCCTTTTAAAATTATTTATCTTTAACTTATTTTAGTATAAAATATTACAATTTACAATTTGGAGCGATATGTGGCTAAACATCTTTTACAAACAAGCGATCTAACAATAGAGGAGATTGAAAATATTTTTTTAGACGCATCATATTTTTTAAAAAACAGGCCAAAGAGTCTTTTGAAAAATAAGTTAATAATTACTATATTTTTTGAAAGCTCCACTAGAACAAGAAGCTCTTTTGAGGTTGCGGCAAAAAGGCTGGGAGCAGAAGTAGTTAGTTTGGATGTAACAAAAAGTTCAACAAAAAAAGGCGAAACTCTTTATGATACCGCGGCAAACCTTGATGCAATGGGTCCAAACGCCATAGTAGTAAGACACGCTCATGCCGGAGTGCCAAATATTTTGGCTAGATACGTAAACTGCTCTTTGATAAACGGCGGAGACGGAGCTCACGCGCATCCTACACAGGCTCTTTTAGATCTTTTTACAATAAAAAAATATTTAGGCGATGTTGAGGGCAAAAAAATTGCTATAGTTGGAGATATAAAAAACTCCCGTGTCGCAAACTCAAATATATCTTTATTAAAAAGATATAAAATGGATATCACTTTAGTTGCGCCTCCTCAGTTTCTGCCAAAAAGAAAAGATCTAAAAACTACTTCAAACTTAAAAGATGTAATTGATGAAATCGATGTTATCATGAGTCTAAGAACCCAAACAGAAAGACACAAACTCCCAATTTACGCAAGTCTCAAAGATTATGCAAGCGATTTTTGCATAACAAAGGAGTTAATAAAAGATAAAGATATCATCATTCTTCATCCAGGACCCGTTCATAGAAATATTGATATTAGCGACGAAGTTTTAAGCGATCCTAGATGCAAGGTTTTAGAACAGGTTAAAAACGGAGTTGCTATAAGGATGGCAGTTTTAAAAAAACTGATAATGGAAAATGGATAAAATCTCATATTTAGCTTCTAAAAAGATTCCTTTTTTATTTGTTTTTGATTTTGAGGGCAAAAGGCTTTTTGTAGAAGAGTTAAATAAATTAAAAGAGGTATATTACAAGATCGAAAATAGGAAAAATTATACAAAAAAGAAAAATTGTATTCCAAAAATATTAAAAAAAGAGCCTATCGATTTTGCAAGATATAAAAGAGCCTTTTTAAAAGTTCAAGAAAATATAAAAAAAGGAAATACCTATCTTTTAAATCTAACATTTCCCACAAAAATAGAAACAAACTGCACACTAAAAGAGATATTTTTCGCTTCTAATGCAAAATTTAAACTATATTTTAAAGATAAATTTGTCTCGTTTTCTCCGGAGAGATTTATAAAAATAGAAAATAACGAAATTTATACATATCCTATGAAAGGAACCATTGAAGCAAATATTAAAGATGCAAAAAAGATAATATTAGAAGACGAAAAAGAGATGGCTGAACATATAATGGTGGTAGATCTATTAAGAAACGATCTTTCTATGGTTTCAAAAGAAGTAAGAGTAAAAAGATTTAGATATGTAGAAAAGATAAAAGCGGGAGAAAAAGAGCTTTTGCAGGTTAGTTCGGAAATTGTAGGGAGATTGGATATTAACTGGAGAGAAAATTTGGGAGAGATTTTAAAAAAACTTTTGCCTGCTGGAAGTATTAGCGGGACTCCAAAAAGAAAAAGCGTAGAGATAATTAAAGAGGTTGAAAATTATGAAAGAGGCTTTTTTACGGGGATTTTTGGTATATATGACGGAGAAAGCCTAGATAGTGCTGTTTTGATAAGATATATAGAAAAAGATAAAGATAACTATATATATAAAAGCGGAGGAGGTGTCACAATAGATAGCGATTTAAAAAAAGAGTATAAAGAGATGATAGACAAAGTCTATATCCCTTTATAAAAATTAAAATCTAATAGGATATCTTACTTCAAAGACAAAGTCAGGAGAATCCGAGGTCAAACCAATGCCCAAGCCAAAATTTAGTGAAGATTTATCAGATAAAGCCCATCCGGCGGTAAACTTAAACTGAGCTGAATTTACAGTAGAGTTGGGGGCTTCCTTTTTCATAAGTTCCGTTTTAGTTCCATCATCATTATAATCATAATACCAAACATCTGTTGAAAAAGTGTAATCATCAATAAATTGAAACCCGATAGAAAAGTTATATGATATTGCATAACCTAAACCAACATTTATACTTACAGTATCTCCCGGATCAACATCCATTAAACCCACTTTATCTGTCTCATTTGTTTCTTTATTGTATATTTCATATGTTTGATCTACATTTTCTTTTTTATTATATGCATAAGATATTCCACCATAAACTACGACAGGATCGATTGATTTTACAAAATTTACACCTAATTTTATGGATTGATATCCGCTTCCTAAAGGAAGATCTTTTGGATTACCATTTTGATCCACCTCTATATCAAACGGGCTCTTGGCATTTTTAAATTTATATCCTAAACTTAATAAAACTGCTGGAGTATTTGCTCCTTCTTTAATAGGCTGATATGAAAAAGATACACTTACATCTCCTATTCCCGCTTGATCTTGTGTTTCATCCGGTTCTGATTGGCCTTTTCCAGCTATTATAGAGTATCTCTCATGCCTATATATAAGTGGAACACCAACTTCAAATTGAAAATTATCTGTTATCCCCAATCTAAAAGAGATAGTATCTGTAAATATATGCCTTTTTGTATTTTCTATACCAAATCTACCAAGGGTTAAAAAAACCGGATCTAATATTGCAAAACTTTCTAAATATATCTGTTTTGCAGAGTTATATGTATAAGAAAAAGCATTTTCTAGTTCAAAACTCCCTTTTTTTAAAAGAACATAATCTCTTTCAAAATTTATTAAAACCTCTTCTGGCTGCGACTCTTTTTGAATCGCTTTTTTAGTTTTTCATTATCTGTATCAGCATATAAAGAGAAGAAAGATAGTGAAAGGGCGGTAAAGAGGGCAACTATTTTTTTCATAAAAACTCCTATTAAATTAGTGAGATGGAGCAATTATAACAATAAATTCTTAAATAAATTTTTAAATTAATATAATTAGAATTCATTATTTGTTCTAAAAGTTTGTATTTGCTGCAAAAATAGAAGATTTCTAAGATTTTCTGATTTGACCCAAATCTCATCATCTGCATCTATTTTTAGTTTGTCAATTTTTCTATTTCCTTTTGGCATTATTATTAATGCGATATTTTTATACCACATTTTTTCGAACTCATCTATTGGCAAAATTGTATTTCCCAAAGCTGGATCAGCTAAAAAGACTCTTCCTTTTTTTACTCCCCTAAAGATTACAAAATGTTTATATTTGCCTATTGTTATAGTAACTATAGCTGGTTTTCCTAAAGCAACAAGACCTTCAACATCTGTTTTATAGCCTCCAACTTTATATCCTAACGCATTAGCTAATTTTTTTATGTCCAATAAAGAAAAACCTTTGTTTTTTATAATTTGCTCTTTATTGCCAAAATGGAAAAGGCCGTTAATAACTTGTTGCTCAGTAACTGGATCATTTAAATAAAATTTAAAAAGAGTAGCTACAGCTGCGGAACCGCAACTAAAATCAAACTGCTGTTTTACAAGATTTTTTGATTTTAATTCTGCAGCAGATTTAATTTTAGGACGAATCATAACTGTCCCAAATTTAGTTGATATATATATAGGGACACTATTTTTTTTATTATTTTTTTCAGAGGCAAAAGCGTTTGCCAAAACCATTATTAATACCAACACTATTATTAGAGAATTTTTTTTCATAGTGCCCCCTTTTGTTTTATTTTTCTTGTGCTATATCTCCATAAATATGAAAAACTAATATACCTTCTTTATAAGGTGCCCATGAAGTCTGAATATTTATAAATCCGTCCGCTTTTTCTTGATAATCGCTTCTTACTTTAACAAATGTAGATTTGATTATATTGTTAATAAGCTCTGGAATCTCTTTTTCGTCTTTTGGATTCAAAGTATAGACATAACTTATATTATCTATAACTTCATATTTTTCAAATCCAGCATTTCCTACCGAAAACATAAACTTTTTTGTCTCAGCCATTTTTACTCCTTTTGTTTTTTTAAATTATTACAAAAAAGATTGCAAAATAATTGCAAATTTTTTAGTCTTTATTGAATTATTGCTAAATCAGGCCTTACCAATCCGGCGCCTTGCTGCTCAACAGGCAATCCAAGATCTTCTGCACTCTCCTTCAATCTATTTTTCACATCATCTGGGGAAAGTTCTTCGTTAGTACTTATTAATAAAGCAGCAGATCCGCTTACATGTGGTGTTGCCATACTTGTTCCACTCATTGTCTCATACTTAGAATTTTT
>NZ_CEXZHP010000105.1:0-5305 GCF_982775275.1 Nitrosophilus sp. | reverse complement strand
TTGTAAATCTTTAGGCGTTAGTTTATCAATATTTTCCTCATATTTTAGTAAAGGTTCCAAATTTTCTCTTGCTAAATAGCTTCCAAAAAGATCTGCTACGTTACTTGAATTTTCCAAAGAAAATATAAAATCCGCTTTTGTGTTTATCTTGATTTTTTCAAGTTCTTCCTTGGAAATTTCCCCTTCTTTTAGTTTTTGTATCTCTTTTAATATCTCATTTTCTACAGTTTCGGCTTTTACGCCGGGGTTGCAAACCGCCATAAATATAAAAATCCCAGGATCTTTTAGATCCATGTTATAAGCATAAATTGTATTTACAAGTTTTTTTTCATCAACCAGTTTTTTATATAGTCTACTACTTTTTCCATCGCTTAATAGTGCCGAAATAGCAGATAATGCAAACTGATCGGGATGGGAAAAATCTGGGATATGATATGCAATTGCTACAATTTCCACTTCACTATCTTTGTGAATAATTACTCTTTTTTCACCATCTTGTTTTGGCTCAACTTGATGAACTTTTGGAATATCGCAGCAGTTTTTAATATGTGAAAAATATTTTTTTGCCCCATCAAATACTTTTTCTTTATCTATATCTCCAGCGACAACTATTATGGCGTTTTTAGGTTGATAGTAAGTTTTATGAAACTCTCTTATATCTTCAATTTTCCAATTTAAAATATCTTGCATAAAACCAATGGGAGTCCAGTGATAGGGATGATAAATAAAAGTGTTGTTAAACAGTCTAAAATATAGATATCCAATTGGGTTATTGTCTGTTCTCCATCTTCTCTCTTCGGCAACAACCTCTCTTTCAGGCTGAAACTCTTCATCTTTTAGAGCCAAATTTTCCATAAGTTCGGCAAAAAGTTTTAATGAATCCTCTAAATGGCTTGAACTTGATTTTATATAATAATGCGTATAATCAAATCCGGTTGAAGCGTTATCAACACCTCCAAAACTTTTTACTATCTCATCAAATTCCCCGGCTTTTAAATTTTTTGTAGATTTAAAATTTAAATGTTCAAGCATATGGGCGATTCCGCTTTTTCCCATAACTTCGTTTCTGCTTCCAACTTTATAAAAAATATTTGTTGTAATTACGTTTGTATCATTTTTCATAGGAATAACAACAACCTTCAATCCATTTTCCAAAGTTTTTTCATAATATTTTGGTAAAACGCTACCCATTAATCCCCCTATAAATATAAATATTAATATAAATATTCTCATTTTATATCCGCTCCGATCGCATCATTTATATTATCAAATCCATCCTCTTTTAGTAATTTTATCAAACCTTCATTTATATTTTTTATAAGAGAGGGTCCTTTAAAAATAAGAGCTGTATAAACCTGAACCATATTTGCGCCGGCTTTTATTCTTTTGTAAGCTTCTTGAGCACTATCTATTCCTCCAACGCTAATTAATATAGTTTTACCAAAAAGCTCTTTTGAGATAGCTTTAAATAGATTGTAGCTTTTCTCTTTTAAAACTTTTCCACTTATTCCGCCAAACTCTTTTGCGTTTGGCAAAATAGAATAGTCTGTAGTGGTATTTGTTGCGATTATTCCGTCTGCTCCGGCTTCTATAGCCATTGAAGTTAGATCGATAGCTTTGGATTCGCTCATATCGGGAGCGATTTTTAAAAGTATAGGCGTATTTGTAATATCCTTTGCCATTTTAAAAAGAGCTTTTATAAACTCTTCATTTTGTAGATCCCTAAGGCCGGGCGTATTTGGAGATGAGATATTAACTACCATATAATCTGATAGATCTTTAAATGTTTTTATCAACTGTTCATAATCTTTTAAAGCCTCTTTTTCGGGGGTTGTTTTATTTTTCCCTAAATTTATTCCAATTGGTGTGGCAAAAGGGTATAGTTTTTTTAGCCTTTTTTGGATTATATACATACCATCATTATTAAAGCCCATAGCGTTTTGAATAGATTCGTATGTTGGATATCTAAAGAGTCTTGGTTTTGGATTGCCTTTTTGGGGTTTTGGAGTAACCGTTCCAATCTCGCTAAAACCAAAGCCAAGAGCCGTCATTGCTCTTATCATGGTAGCGTTTTTGTCAAAACCGGCAGCAAGTCCTACGGGATTATAAAAGGTTTTATTAAAAATTTTTTGATTGAGTATCTTATCGTCAATGAAATTTTTTTCAATAAAAGGATTGAAAATTATTGGAAAGGAGTCGAGATTTTTTAAAAAAAATTCAACAATATTGTGTGCAACCTCAGGGTCAAGCTTGAAAATGATTTTTTTGAAATTTTCATAATTTATCATTTTTATCCTTGTTTATTTAATTTTTTATACTCTTGACAATTTTTTATAAGCTCTTTGTGATTTCCTTTGCATACGATTTTTCCTTTTTGTAAAACCAATATCTTATCGGCATCTTTTATAGTGGATAATCTATGGGCTACGATAAAAGTTATTTTATCTTTTGTTATGTTTTTTAGAGCTTCTTGTATTATTTGTTCACTTTTTGTATCAAGCGCGCTTGTGGCCTCATCCAATATTAAGACTTCCGGGTCTTTATAAAGAGCTCTTGCAAGTGCTATCCTTTGCCTTTGTCCGCCGCTTAGATTTCCACCAAACTCTTCAAGTTCTGTATAAATCCCTTTTGGCATATCTTTAACAAATTCATAGGCGTTTGCAAGTTTTAGCGCTTTAATAACCTTTTCTTCATCAAACTCTTCCCCGTATGCAACGTTTGCCGCTACGGTATCTCTAAAAATATAGATTCTTTGAGTAACCAAAGCTATCTTTTTTCTGATACTTTTTACATCAAAATTTTTTATATTTTTATCGTTAAATAAAATTTTACCTTCAGTTGGATCATAAAATCTAACCAAAAGGTTAACTATCGAACTTTTACCGCCGCCGCTATCGCCAACAAGAGCTATTACCTCTCCTTTTTTTGCCTCAAAAGAGACGTTTTTAAGGGCATTTTTGTTATCGTAAAAGAGTGAGACGTTGTCAAATTTTATTTTATTTATTTTTTCGTTAAACTTGTTTTTACTTACTTTTATTGTGGGTTTTAAGTCTATTATTTCAAATATTCTCTCACCTGCAGCAATTGCGTCTTGAAGTTTATTATAAATTGAAGAGATCTTTTTTAAAGGGGTGTAGAGCATAAAAAGTGCAGTCATAAAAGAGAAAAAAGATCCTACGCTCATTTTTCCTTCAATTACCTCATTTCCTCCTACTATTATTACGATTGCTACTACTACCGCACCTAAAAACTCCATAAGAGGACTTACAAGCTCTGATGTTTTTACGCTTTTCATAGTTATTTCAAAGAATTTTTTGTTATGGTTTTTAAATCTATTAAACTCTTTTTCTTCGCTAACGTTTGATTTAATAATCTCGATATTATTAAAAATTTCCGTTAGATGAGAGGTAATGTCTGATATTTTTTCTTGAGACTTTTTTGATATTTTTTTCATTTTTTTAGCCAAAAGAGAAAGAGGGTATAATGAAAGGGGCATAATAACTAAAAAATAAAGAGCTAGCTTTGGACTTTGATATATAACAACACATGTTAAAGCTAAAACAGTTAAAGATTCTCTTAAAAGTTCTGGAACCATATTTGCCACAACGCTTCTTATTCTATTGATATCGTTTGTTATTCTGCTGATTAACTCTCCGCTTCTTTGCTTAATAAAATATTCCATATCCATATTAAATAGGGAGCTTAACATTTTATCTCTTAATCTTCTTAAAATGTCTTGTCCTATGTATTCGGTATAGTAAGTTTGTATAAACTTACCAAAACCTTTTAGAAAATAAAAAAAGATCACTAAAAAAGGAAGTGTTTTTAACATTTCTCTATCTTTATTGATAAAAATCTCATCTAAAACGGGTTTTACAAGATAAGCTGAAGCTGATGATCCGATGGCTGCGGCGATCATTGCTAAAATTGCAAAAAATAGCTCTAATTTATAATCTTTTAAATAGGGTAAAAGTCTTTTTAAAATTATTTTCAAACTAAACCTTTTCCCAAATTGTTCCTTCGGGTGTATCCATTATTGAAATACCCATATCTTTAAGCTTATCTCTAATATTGTCTGCTTTTTTAAAATCTTTTTGTTTTTTAGCTTCGCTTCTTTGTTTTATCAAATCCTCGATCACTTTTTTTGTATTTTCATCTACACCAAGCTGAAAATAAGCAAAAGGGTCTTTATATCCTATGCCTAAGACATTTTCAATTAACTTAAGATTTGAGACGACAATTTTTTTAAAATTTTTATCTTTTGGATTTTTATCGATATAATCGTTGGCTTCGGAGACAAACTCGTCTATTACCGATAGCGCTTTGGATATGTTTAAATCCTCATCAAGAGCTTTAAAAAAAGAGTCTTTAAAATTTTCTTGCACAGATGAGTTTGATAATTTATAAACTCTTTTTTTTAATCTATATATTTTATCGAGTCTTTTTTTTGAGTTTATAAGATCTTCTTCATTAAAATTTAAAGAACTTCTATAGTGGGTAGATAATAGATAAAATCTCAAAATCTCTCCGTCATATACCTTTAAAGCGTCCTTTATAAAAAAACTGTTTCCAAGACTTTTGCTCATTTTCTCTCCGCTTATCGTAACAAAACCGTTATGCATCCAATATTTGGAGAGTTTTTGATTGTAAGCGCATCTTGTCTGAGCCGCTTCGTTTTCGTGATGAGGGAAAAAGAGATCGGCTCCTCCTCCGTGTATATCTATCTGATACTCTTTATCTTTATAGGCTAAATATTTGTATATCATTGCTGAGCACTCTATATGCCAGCCTGGTCTTCCTTTTCCAAAAGGTGAATCAAAACAGATATCATCATCTTTGCACCCTTTCCAAAGGGCAAAATCGGCTAAATTTTTCTTTTGCGGGTTTGGTTCGATTCTACTTAAACTCTCTTCGTCGCACTTTTTACTTAGTGAGCAATACTCTTTATCTTTGGAGGTATCAAAATATATATCACCATTTTTAGTTTTATATGCGCATCCGTTTTTTAGGAGTCTTTCTATCATATCAAACATCGCATCAAGACTTTGAGTCGCTTTTGGCTCAATATCGGCTCTCAATACGTTTAACGCACTCATATCTTCTAAATATCTTTCAATATAATAAGTTGTTATCTCTTCTAAACTTTTGTTGCTGTTTTTTACCTTCTTAATTATCTTGTCATCAATATCTGTAAAATTTTTCATAAAGGTTACTTTATACCCTTTTGCTATCAAAAATCTTCTTAATATATCAAAAACAATGGCACTTCTTGCGTGTCCAAGGTGTGCATCGTCATAAACAGTAG
>NZ_CEXZHP010000104.1:0-5379 GCF_982775275.1 Nitrosophilus sp. | reverse complement strand
TAAATGGATCTTGATAAACTATATCAAATTTAATATTTAAATCCTTTATTATATCTCTTGCGTCGCCTATTTTTATCTCTATTTTTAGGTTATCATCTTCATAATAAAAATTTTTTGAAATTTCTTTTATTATGTGCAAAAAAGGCTTAAATTCATCTGGATAAGAAAAATCTTTTAAACTTTGTATTAGCTTTATATCCATTTCTGGGGAGACAATATAAAGTTTTTTATCGATTTTTTTCTCTCTCATATAAAAAAGAGTAGATAAAGTATTATATCCAAGCCCAAAACAGATATCTAAAATAGAGATTTTTTCCCTATTTTCTATAAGCTTAAAAGCAACCTCAATATGTTTTTTTAACGACTCCTTTAAAGCACCATCTTTTACATTGTGGTAACATTCGTCAAAATTTTCGTTATATGCGGTATATGTTCCATCCGCACTTTTAATCAGTCTCATCTATCAACTCTTTAAAATTTTGAGGCACTCTTCCAAGAGCTGCTTTATCTCCTTTTATCAATATAGGTCTTTCGATCAATTTTGGATATTCGCACATAGCTTTTAAAATCTTATCTTCATCTGCATCTTTTAATCCAAGCTCTTTAAAAAGCTTCTCTTTTTTTCTAACAAGTTCACTAGGTTTCATTCCAAGCTTTTTTAAAATATCTTTTAACTCTTCGCAAGTTGGTGGATTATCCAAATATTTTCTAATTTCGACTTCCACTCCTTCCACAATCTTCAAACCTTCTCTACTTTTTGCGCATCTTGGATTGTGCCAAATAATATATTTTGCCATTTTTCACCTTAGACAATCTCATCAAGTTCTGCAAACATTAATGCTTCTACAATATCATCTATATACATATTTTTTCTACCAAGTAACGCTCTTGCTCCGAGCTCAAAGACATCTTCTAAATTCTCATTTTTATCCATTACTACCATATAATCAAATATATCATTTTTATAATCTTTTTTAAACTCCCAATTTTTTATTTTTCCCTCTTTAGTATCCAAAAAAACAAAAAATTTGGCTTCTTTAATAGGAGTTATTTTTGCCTCTTCAAAATCGTTACTATCTACCGGAATAACAACTATCATCAATTTATCCTATAACTTTTATCTCATCTAAATTTACATCGCACTTATGAATATCGATACTTTTTAGATCTAATAAAAGCTCACTATTATTCATAATTTTTATTCCGTTTTCTATAATATGTTTTGCTATTTTTTGAGCTCCATCTAACGAGTGCATATAGCAACTTCCGCATTGATAAATATTGAGTTCTGGAATCTCTTTTATATCTTTTAATTTTAAAATATCTCTCATACTTTTCTCCCAAGCAAGAGCCACATCAATCTCATCGGGTTTGCCGATAACACTCATATAAAAGCCTGTTCTACAACCCATCGGAGAGATATCTATTATTTCAACATTTTCGCTATTTAAATGATCTCTCATAAATCCAGCAAATAGATGTTCTAAAGTATGAGTAGCTTTTTCGCTCATAATCTCTTTGTTTGGTTTACAAAATCTAAGATCATATACCCTAATATCATCGCCGTTTGGGGTTTTCATATCTTTTGCTACTCTAACAGCAGGCGCTGTCATTTTTGTATGATCAACCATAAAACTCTCAAGTAATGGCATTTCTATCCTTGTAAATTATAATTTTTGATATTTTAGCATAAATAAAAAGAGGTTAAAAATTTGAAGTAAGTGTTATAAATAGATTTAAAAAGCAGTTAAAAAGGCAAATCGCAAAAGCGATTTGACCTTATACTCCAGCCTCTTCTCTTCTTTGAAGATTTTCCCATCTTGTATCTACAGCTTTTTGCCATAGATCTATTATGTGTCTATTTTCTGGTTTAAAAAGATGTCTAAATCTTGGCTGAGCTGCAAGATACTCTTCGACTGGAATTTTATTTTTAGGTCTATATGTAATATTTAGCTTTGTACTATAAATAATCCCGTGTTCGTCTCTTTCGTTTATTATTTCATATAGAGGCCATACACAGCTTTCTACCCCAAGATCGCTAACCTCTATCGTATCTTCGGGAGCATGTTTCCATTCTGTGGTACATGCGCTTTGAGCGTTTATATATACCGGACCTTTAACCTCAAACCCTTTTTGAATCTTCTTAACCAAATCTTTCCATTTAGAAGGGCTAACCTGCGCAACATAAGGGGCTCCATGGTCAGCCATAATCTCAACCATACTTTTTTTCATCATCTTTTCACCATAACTTACAGTCCCGGCAGGACTTGTAGTAGTGCTTGCTCCTATAGGGGTAGAAGAGCTTCTTTGACCTCCGGTATTTGCGTATACTTCATTATCCAAGCAAACATACATAAAATTATGCCCTCTCTCAAAAGCGCCACTTAAACTTTGAAACCCTATATCATAGGTTCCGCCATCACCACCAAATGCAACAAATTTTGGCTCTCTTCCTTCATCAACCATTTTTTGAGTGGCTTTAGGAAGTCTTCCTTTTCTTTTTAAAATTTCGTATGCCGCACTTGCGGTAGCTATAGCAACGGCAGCGTTTTCAAAACCTATATGTATCCAACTAACGTCCCAGCTGGTTCTTGGATATACCGCTGTGCAAACTTCCAAACATCCAGTAGCGGTTGCTACGATAACGGGATCGTTTGTAGCGTTTAAAACTTCTCTTACTATAATATTGTGAGAACATCCGGGACACATAAGGTTCCCGCCCTCATACCTATCGTTTGATAGAGAAAACTCTTTTAAGTTTTTTATCTTTTTAGTCATTTTTTTCTCCTTGAAATCTTAGAAAAAACTAAGTTTTGGACCTCTAAGTCCTAAAAACTGCTGTAACGGATATACGGCTTTGCCGGCTTTTGCACACTCGTCTAATTGATTATAAACATCGAGCAAATGATCTATCGTAGTATCTCTACCGCCAAGCCCATAAATATAATTTAATATAACAGGTGAGTTATTAGCAGCAAACATTGCAGCGCTTATCTCGTTAAACATCGCACCAAAAGTTCCGCCTGGCGCGCTTCTATCCATTACCGCCAACGCTTTAATATTTGATAAAGCCTCTTGAATCTCTTCAAATGGAAAAGGTCTAAATACTCTTAAACTAACAACTCCGGCTTTTACACCTTTTTCTCTCATTTTATCTGCAGCGATTATCGCCGATTCAACTGTTGTTCCAAGGGCAAATATAGCAATATCTGCATCATCCATTTTATATTTATAAACAAAATCGTATTCTCTACCTGTTAAATCTTTAAACTCTTCAAATACTCTTTTTATGACTTTAGTAGAGTTCATAAGATCGTTATGTTGTCTTGCTTTATGCTCAAAATGCCAATCTTCCTCAGTTTGAACACCGTGAGTTACCGGATTTGATACATCAAGCATCGTATTTACCGGGTTATATTCGCCTACAAACTCCGCTGCTACCTCATCTTGAAGAGGTTTAACGTTTTGCGCTGTATGAGAACATAAAAATCCGTCTTGATGCACCATAACAGGAAGTCTAACATCTAAATCTTCACCTATTTTAAAAGCCATCAATGTCAAATCATAAGCCTCTTGAGGGTTGTATGAACATAGATTTATCCAACCAGCATCTCTTCCTAAATACATATCAGAGTGATCGCCGTTAACGTTTAATGGAGCCGCTAAAGCCCTATTAACAACCGTTAATACTATAGGAAGTCTCATACCGCTTGCTTGATACAATACCTCTACCATCAAAGCAAAACCTTGAGAACTTGTAGCAGTAGCCGCTCTAGCTCCAGCAGCGCTTGCGGCAACACAACCGCTCATTGCCGAGTGTTCGCTCTCAACCATAATAAAATCTCCATCAACGTATCCATCCGCCAAAAATTTTGAATAATTTTGAACTATTGGAGTTGATGGAGTGATCGGATATGCCGCAACTACGTCAACCTGAGCTTGTCTTAGAGCCTGAGCCGCGGCCATATTGCCGTCCCAAACCTCCACTTCGTTTAACTCATACTTTTTTGCCATCTTTTAATCCTTTTTCTTTTCTTCTTTTTTAGGCCAGTTTTTTAACGCCTCTTCATTTTCCATATGCTCTGGGAACATTAGTAGCGATTTTGGATTTGTAGGACATACTTCCACACAAATACCGCAACCTTTACATGGATCATACATTATTCCTATCATCTTTTTATCTCTACTTAAGATCGCAATATCTGGGCAAAATACCCAGCAAAATTGACAATCAATACAAAGATCTCTATTAAATACCGGTTTTTCAACTCTCCAGTCACCTACGCTATATTCATGAGAGTTTGTAGGGGCGTAGGGTCTATCCTCTGGTTTTATATAAGCTACATTTTCAACTTCTTCCGTAAATGAAAAAAGCGCCGCTCCAGGAATTAGCTCGTTCCACCCTAAATCTTTAATATCTTTTGCCATTTTCTATCCTTTATTTAACTTCGTTGTAGGCTCTCTCTATCGCAGCCATATTAGCATCAATAATTTTTTGAGGGAATTTAGATAAAACCTTTTCCATAGCATCCTGAAAATATTTTAGATCAAACATACCAGAAACTTTCATTAGCGCGCCGAGCATTGGCGTATTTGGTATTGCTCTTCCGATGGTATCCAAAGAGATCTGCATACAGTCAACAACATAAACCTCTTTTCCTTCAAGTTTTGGCTGAGCTTTTATAAGTTCTTCTTTAGTTAAATGTGTAGTTATAATATATTTTGTTGTTTCTTTTTCATTTGCGGTAATATCTGCGGTATATGTAAGACCTGGGTCTATTACCAAAACGTAGTCCGGTCTCATAAATTTTTCATGATTTAATATCGGTTTATCGTCTACTCTATTATAAGCTGTCATCGCGGCACCACGTTTAGCAGAACCGTAAAAGGCAAAAGCTTGCACATATTTTCCCGTGTTTGCTACAACGTCAGCCAAACCTTTAGCACCTGTTACAGCCCCCTGTCCAGCGCGGCTATGCCATCTTATTTCCAACATAATTACTCCTCAAGTATACATAGTTTGTTGCTTATTGTAATCATTTTGTTCTTAAATAAGGCTTTATTATGAATAATAGTGAGTTGGTTAAAATAGTTAAAATGGTTGGGTAGTTAAGTAGTTAGGGAGAAGGGAGAAGGGAGAAGGGAGAAGGGAGAAGGGAGAAGGGAGAAGGAGGTAAGGAGGTAAGGGGGTAAGGGGAGAAGGGGGTAAGATGTTAAGAGGGCTCAATTACAAATTACCAATTCCAAATTCCCATTTACCAATGTCCAATGTCTAATTTGGTTAAAATGGTTAAAATAGTTAAGTTGTTGAGTAGTTTAGTTAGAAAGTGAGAAAGTGAGCGAGGGTAAAGCCGTTAGGCTTTAAGAGGCAAACTGCTT
>NZ_CEXZHP010000103.1:0-5392 GCF_982775275.1 Nitrosophilus sp. | reverse complement strand
GAGTTTGGACAAGCTCATAGACCTTGGATAGACTGGGAAGAGCATCATGGATGGTTTTATAGAAGTATCGCCAAAACATTTGTTGAAGAGCATGAAGGTGCTCATTTAACAAATTCAGCCGATTTAGGATTTAACCTAAAAACAAAAACAGAATATTTCAGCTCTGAAATGGGACTATTTAACGGTGAAGGTTACCATGACACAACTGCAAATATCAATACCAACCTATCTTTTGAATGGAGATTAACAGCTCATTTATTAGGAACTGGTAAAGAAAAAGTTCATATGAGCGATGAGTATGCTGATATCTCTTTCTTAGGACAAATAAATCCAAACTATAAAAATGATAATGATCCAACTACAGATGATAAAGATCTTAAGTGGTATGGAATACATGCAGTTTATAACAATCCAATGTTCTTAATCGCTGGTATGTATATAACTTCAGACAACCAAGATGGTGAATACGAAGGAGAGGGCTGGAGCGTAAACGGAGAATTTAGACCTGTTGATAGATGGTCGATCTTAGCAAGATACGACAAATGGAAAGTAAAAGAGCAAAACAACCAATATTCAAAAAAAGAGTGGATAGCCGCAGTAGCCTATAAATATAATAAAAATGTAAAATTCATAGCAAATACGTTCGTAATCGATCCAAACGACAAAGAAAGTGACGACAAAGAGAGTAGATATATGTTTACTACCGAGGTAAAATGGTAAATAAAAGGGCTAAAAAGCCCCTTTATTTTATTCTGTCTTTAAAAAAGCCTAAAATATCTTCTTTTGAAACATTTTTGTTTTGAGAACCGTAATAACTTCTTTTTGTTACAAGCTTTTCCAATTTTTCAAAATCGCTTTTCCAAAGTCCCGTTTTTTCTCTTTTTGCGTAATTCATAGCTACCTTTAGTCTATGGTGAAACATTCCTAAAAGATAGGGATCGTTTGCGTCTAAAAGAGCATATCCGTTCTTAACCATTAGATAATTTAGCTCCTTTTTATCTACGCTAACCCAAATATAATCCAAACTTGAGTCGTTATCTATCTTTATAAACTCGATTTTTTTACCAACCGGGATGCTCTCTTGCAAAAAATCCATCGCTTTTTTTCTAAGTCTTTCTCTCTCTTTAAAAGAGATTTTTCTATTTTTTTGGTTAATCTTTATAAACTGCGCAATACCCGCAAGCTGAGCTCTTTTTGTGATACCTTTTTGCTCTATTAAAATCATATTCTCACTTAAGATCTCTTTTACGATAGCTTCTCTTGCAAAAAGAGACAAAGATAAGATAAAGGTTATAAAAATGATCTTTTTCATCGCCGCTCCTTTTTTTAAATTGTAGCAGCAAAAAGTTAATTTTCCGTTAAGATTTTTATATATTTTAAAGAAGTTATGTCAAAATAGATATTTTCAACCTTAAAACAGCCCATGGCGATCTCTTTTGAATCATTTTTGGCAATTTTTTTTAATTTATAATCTTTTGGATAGATTTTAAAAGATGTTGAAAGGGAATATATATCTTTTTTAAACTCTTTTGCCGCTAATGCGATAGGATAGGTTCCTACTTTATGTATAAGCCCAAAATCCCCTATCCCGTCCGCTCCGATTAAAACCAAATCCACATCTTTAACCAAAAATGGAGCCGCCGCATCTAAAATTAGGGTGCATTTGATGCCCTCTTCGCAAAGTTTTTGTGCAAGCACAACCCCTTCATTTTTAGGTCTTGACTCGGTGCAATATACTTCAAACTCAAAACCTTGCTTTTTCGCTTCTATAAAAGCCTTATAAACTAAAGAGCTAAAAGAGTGGGTTAAAACTTTTTTGTTTTTTATAAGTTTAGAGGCCTTTTTTATGACTTTATCGTTTGCCCTCTCAAAATCTTCCAACCACTTTTTAGATAAGATTTTTATATCGTTTTTTAAATTTTTTTCTATAAAAATAGCGAAATTATAGATAGAAGCCATATGGGGCTGTGCCTCTTTTAAAAGTTTTATAGCTTTTTTTAAATCTTGAATATTTTTAATATTTTCTACGATTTTTACAGCTTTTTTGGTTAAATAAACAGCTCCGTGAATATTATCTTTTTTTATTTTTTCTATCTCTTTTTCAAAACTCATATCTCTACTTTAAAACAGGCTCCAAAATAGCTTTTATTATCGATTTTAAAAGTTTTGTTTGAAACGGTTAAAAGTCCGTTAAAATGTCTCTCAATTATCTGTTTGCTCATATAAAGCCCCATTCCGGTGCCTTGGGATTGATGCTTGGTAGTAAAGTAAGGATCAAAAATCTTAACAACATTTTTTTCCTCCACCCCTTTGCCGCTATCGCATATCTGGATAATTTTTTTATCATTTATTACATCTATTGATATTTTCACCACTTTATCTTTAACATCTCTTTCGATCAAAATATCTTTTGCGTTATTTAAAATATTTAAAAAAACCTGGGCAAGTTCGTTGGGGAAACCTTTTATCTTTATACTTTCATATTTGGGATTAAAGAAGATTTTTATTTGATTATTTTTATATGAAGCCTCAACCAAAGATATGGATCTTTTTATAACAGATATAAGATCAAACTCCTCTTTGACTTTATTTTGTTTAAAAAAGTTTCTAAAATCATCTATCGTTTGTGATAAATAATCGGTGTAATTTATAATTTTTTCTATATCTTTATCCAACTCTTCTATCTTTAAAAGCCCGGCCTTCTTTTTCATTTTTATACCGCTGGCAACTATTTTTATGGAGTTTAGAGGTTGGCGCCACTGATGGGCGATATTGCCTATCATCTCTCCAAGAGCGGCTATTCTTGATTGCTGCAATAAAATTTTATCTTTCTCCTTTTCCTGCGTAATATCCTCAATATTGGCTACGATTATCTTTTTTTTGTTCAAATCGGTAAAACCAAAAGATATTCTTATCGGAAAAATCTCTCCGTTTTTTCTCTTTCCCTCAAGCTCTAGAGGTTTTAGATTTTTTAATCTGTTGTTCTTTATAAATTTTTCAAAACCTTCAATATTTTTTTTATAATATTTTTTAGGAATAATTTTATATAAAGAATCCTCGTTAATCATCTCTTGGGATGAATATCCAAAGATTTCGTCGGCCTTTTTATTAAAAATATTTACCACTCTTTTTTCGTCAACGGCTATTATCCCAACGGGACTTGATTTTATAATCATATCTTTAAAATTTTTCTCGTTTATTAGATTGTCAAGAGTCTCTTTTATCTTTTTAATAGCCGGTCTAAATATAAAAAGAGCCTCCATTAAAAGGGTAAACAGCGTTAAAAATAAAATTAATTGCTCTCTTTTGACAAGCTCGTTTGTTTTTTTCTCGCTCTCTTTTTGAAACTCGTTTACAACTTTGTCAAGATCTTTTAAAAGAGGCTGAGAATGATTTAAAATGTAAGCTAAACTTTTTCCGCTGGTAGTTAAAACAAAATTTTTAGCCTCTTTTATATATTTTTTAACTCTTTTATCAAGATATATGGGACTTTCAAAGAAAATTTTTCTAACGCTTGGCGGAAGATTTTCCAAAGAGGTTAAAAACTTATGAGATTTCTCCATCAATTCCACTTTTTCTTTTAGCGCGTTCATCTTATAATTAATAGCAAAAAGAGCGATCTGTTGAGAGAACATTCTCTGTCTTCCACTTACGTTTATGATTTTTGCGTAAATTGATTGTTTTTTTAAAAGATTTGTAAGATTTAAATAAGCAAGTATGGATAAAACCGCTATTAAAGAAAGAGCGACTTTATATCTGAAAGAGAGATCTTTAATATTTGAACCCATAAATTTATTCCATTAGATTTTTTGGTTCGCTAAAATAGTATCCTTGAAATTTTTCAACACCGATATTTTTTAGTCTACTGTAAATCTCCTCACAATAGACATATTCGGCAATGGTTTTTATTCCAAGTTTTTTAGCAAATTCCACAATAGTTTCTACAATATAAAAAGCCTCTTTTTTGTTAATTATCTCTTTAATAAGCGACCCGTCTATTTTAATAAAATCGGGCTGCATTCTTAATAGATAACTAAAATTTGAATATCCGCTTCCAAAATCGTCTATTGCAATTTTTGATCCCAAATTTTTAAATTTTTTTATAATATTTAAAATATTGTCAAAATCTTTAATCGTTTCATTTTCGGTTATTTCAAATATGATATTTTTTCCAATACCGGCATCTTTTAAGATTTTATAAATTCTATTTACACTATTTTCATTTTCAAAATCGTTATACGAAAGATTGATACTTATTTTTTTATTTGAATTTTTTGAAAAATTTACAGCCTTTTCTATTAATATAAGAGATATGTTATTATAAAGTTTTGCATTTTTGGCAACCTGTAAAAAGAGATTTGGCGTTAAAAACTCATCACCTTTTTTTATTCTAATTAAAGCCTCATAATAAACAATATTCTTATTAATATCTACAATCGGCTGAAAAAAAGGAGTAATACCATCTTCGTTAATAGCTTCCTTTACCGCTTTTATTATTTCAATAAAGTTTTTACACTCCTTTTGTAGCTCTTCATCTTCTCTAAAGATATAATATTTTGCCCCTTTTTGGTAAGCCTTGTTAAAAGCCATATCAGCTTTTTCTAAAGGATTGTTTTTTCCGTAACCTACACCCATAGTTATATCAAGAGATATTTTTAAATCTTTTGATATGGGAAATTGCACTTGGGATACTATTTTTAAAATCTTTTCCAATATCTCCTTACATTTATCGTATTCAAACCTGACATCCCTTAAGATAACAAACTCGTCTGAACTGGTCCTATAAACTTTTCCATCAATCTTAATAGAAATTTTTTCTAAAACTTTTGCAAACTCTTTTAAAACAGTATCCCCTTTTTCGTTTCCGTAAAGATCGTTAATTGTTCTAAAAGAATCGATATCTATTAATATTATGATGGGATCTTTTATGTCTTTCAAATCTTTTAATAAGGAGTTTCTATTAGGAAGCGAGGTCAAAGGATCAAAATAGGCAAGCTTTTTTAGCTCTTTTGTCTTTTTCTCTATCTCTTTTTTTAAATCTTTATTTATATTTTTTAATCTCTCTCTCTTAACTCTTTTGCTTCTATTATGCTATAAGCGTTTTTAATAGTCTCCAAAAGCTCTTCTATATCGATAGGTTTTAATATATATCCTTGAACTCTTTGCTTAATAGCTTTTAAAATAAACTGATTTTCGCTAAAAGCGGTCATATAAATTATTGGGATCTCTTTATCGATTTCTCTAATTTTATCAACCATCTCGATACCGTCAGTATTTGGCATCATAATATCTGAAACTATGATATTTATATCATCATATTTTTTAAAATACTCAAAACCCTTTTCTCCGTCTTTTGCGAGATATATTTTTCTAAAAATAGGAGATAAAAGGT
>NZ_CEXZHP010000102.1:0-5421 GCF_982775275.1 Nitrosophilus sp. | reverse complement strand
TATATCGGTAAAAGTCCCACCCCTATCGATGGCTATCTTTATCATCTTTATCTCCGCAACAAAATTTTTTTGAGAATATTATAACCGATTTAGAGATTTAGGGGTCAGGTGACAACAATAACATAGAATATCGATTTTTGGTATATGGGATATTGAAGATTAACTTATATTATGTTTATCAACTGCTTTTTCTACAAGAAGTTTAAAGGATTTTAAATAAAAGAAGGAGATCAATATCCCTTTTTATTTAATTTTGCATAATTTTCACAACCACGCTGTAATCCCATATCACAAGCCTTTCTATAAAATTTTTCTCTATTCATATATTTTACACTATTTATAAACAGCTTCCATATTATAAATATAGTTATCAACAATCATTTTTATTAAAAATAAATTTTGTCCTTTATATTTGATTGATTTAGCTAGAATTATTGCTTTAGGAGAATAAGTATAATGATAATGGTAACAATTACATGTTATATAAGTACCATCCATAAATACAATTTTTTTACCATAATCGCATCCCTCAAAATCACCGTTGATATGTTTTACATCAATAATAGTGTATCCTATTAAATTTTCAAAATCATAACTATCAAAAGAAAATAAATATGTAAACATTGCTAAAATAAAAAAAAATTTTTTCATTTTATGTCCTTTATGCTAATGATCAAAAAATTTTTTTGCTATATCATTACAATAGTCGAATTTATTACCTTCACATTCAGATATACATTGTTTTACTTCAAATTTTAAATCTTCTAATAATTTATTTAACGCAAACTTTGATAGATTATTCTGATGATTTTGAATGTTTTTTACTTTTCTAACAACATCATTGAAATAATGACTACACATAAATCCTTCCGTTCCATATGAAAATATGCTTAAAAGAAAAATCAAAATAAACTTTTTCATCTTTCACTCCCGCAAAATTTACAAATTCACCTCACCTACTCACACTCTTTATAATACCTAATCCTACCTAACATCCTTTGGACAATCAGTATCAAAACTACATCCATCATTATCCATTCTTGGCATAATACTTTCCAATCTTGGTGAATTATATTGTTGAACACCATATTTATTTACTTCTTTCATACAAACACTATTTGATCTAAACGGCTTCTTCATACCAACTTTTTCAAAATAACAATCATTGTTATCATTTGACCATTTTTCTCTCATAAAGCTAAAAGTCTTTTAAATAAATTAACATTATTTTCTGTTAATTTTAGTAACATATGCTTTAAATTTTAAAACTTTTAAAATATGTTTCAAACCCTGTATAAGTGTTTCTAATTCAGCATCACCACCAAATACTAATTCTATATTTTCTTTTTCAGTTTCACCTCCCCATTTATCTTCATACTCGCTCTTTCTAGATGAAATTTTACATCTCATATCAGTTGAACTATTATTACTAAATCTTATATAAGTTCGTCCTCCATGACCTGTGTCTCCACCTTGAAATCCTGTAGTCCCTACAGCAACTTCAAAAATGTTTGCATCTATAAACTCTTCTATGAATATTTCAATTTCCTTACCATCGACAGTTATTTTTTCTGTTTTCATAATTTTCCTCCTATTCAGCTACTATCAAAACGACACTTTTTTTAGCTTTTTTAACTAATTCCGGTTTTGTTAATTTTCTCCAACCTTTTTGCAAATAATCTACATTATTATTTAACAACAATGGCAAAGCATATGATATTTTTATTGCGTAATTAACATTTTGTGCTAAAGTTCCTGAAGATTGCAATGCAGCAGCTTGATTTAAAGTTGCGGTTACTATCCCAATTACTTCACCTTTTAAGTTAAGCAACGGACTTCCTGAGTTGCCCGGCTGTATTGGTGCGTCTATTTGATAAAATCTTGAATCTCCCTTTATCCCAGAAAGCGCATTAATATTTCCAAATGTTGCTTTTATTTCATTACCTTGTAAAGTTATATTTGGATATCCAACAACAGCTATCTCTCTACCGGTATCTTCAATCTTTGTATGAATAGGAAGCGGCTGAAATTTGCCATTTATTTTTAATAAAGCAATATCATTTACATAATCTGTTTGAATTATCATTGCTGGATATTTCTTTTTATTCAAAATAACATAAACTTTATTTGCACTATTTATAACATGATTATTTGTTAAAACATATCCATTTTTAGAAATGATAAATCCTGTTCCAATAGATAATCCGCTTTTTTTTGGTTTTTCTTCTTTTGGTTTATTTTCTATAACCTCATCTACTTTGTGCAATTCATCATATCTTTCTTTCATCTTTAAAGCCATTTCTCCAGCTTGTTCAGCCTTAAAAGCCTCTTCTTCAGCTTCTTCTACAATTTCTAATAGTTCTGTTTCAAAATTTTTTGGCAAAGAAACTTTTTTTATTATTTTACCGCCTTTCCATTCATAAAAGTTAATTTTATTAGCATATGGATTTAATAAGCCAAAATACTTATATAAAGAACCATCTTTAATATTTATAAATCCATATCCTGTATTTATTAATTTCTCATTTTTTAGAAATTCAACTTTACCAAAAAGTATTCCTTTATATCCAATTTTCCCTATATTTATTGTATATCTTCCATCTTGAGAATACATAAAAAGTCTACCTCGAATATTTAATCTTTTATCATCATCATATCCTTCAAAAATCGGCTTATCAATTTTGCTATTTTTAAAACTTCTTCTAATAGAATAACTTCCAACTATTCTATTTTTTTCATCTCTTATATATTTTCCAAATTCTACTGTATCATCTTTTTTAAACACAAAAAATGGTTCTAATGAAATTCCATCTTTCACGATTCCTATTTCTGCACCAAGAAAACCTAAGTCTGAGTAATGTGACAATTTACCAATCCCTTGTGCTTTTCCATTTTTGCATTCACCATCCCAAGTATAATAATAGTGATATTTTTTCTTTTCTTCTTTCATTTTTTTAACAAAATCTTTAAACTCGTTTTTTGGTATCCAAGATCCTTCCATTAATATCTCACATTTTTCAGCTTTATTTTTTGGTTGTATCCATTCTTTATAGTAAATCGAATCATTGTTTTCATTTACACCAATTATCTCTTTCCAATCTGGCATCTCTTTTTCTGAAATTTTAACTTCTTGCATTCCAAAAGAATTATTTATACTATTTGTAGCACATCCAGAAAAAATTACCAAAAAAATAAGATTCAATAAAAAAAATTTAAAAAATTTTTTACTCTTCATTTTTTTATCCCCATCATTTAAAATTTAATTGTCTAAAATAAAGTTTTTCTCTAAAATCTTTTCATTATATGACAGACAAAAATTAAGTCTTTTAAAATATGATAAAAATTTTTCAAAATTCATTTCTATTTTAAATTTCTTAACATCCTCAATAATTTCTCTCTTTAATGACTCTTTGTCTTTAGTTCCAAGTAAATAAAATTTTCCTTCTTCAAAAACTATTGCAAAGAAATAATAGTTTGTATTTATTTTAAAATCCTTAGCAATCTGTTTAATTACACCAATAGTAACTAAGTCTTTCCCCTCAGCAAAAATTTTTCCTCTAAAATCATTGTGTTGTACTGGATTGCAAATTTCCATAAGACTCCTTTTTCTAACTATAGTTAGTTGCTAAAAGTTTATAACAAATTTAGACTTATAGTTAGTTTAACTATAGGTAGTTTTATGAGTGAAGATTTTTTAAGCGATGAAAAAATTGAACAAATCTATAAACAAATTGGTCAAAATGTTAAAAAAATCAGAAAAGAAAAAGGTTTCTCTCAACTATCATTAGCTTTGGCAATAGGTCATAAAGCTGTTGGGACTATCTCAATGGCAGAAATCTACCTTAACAAAAAACACTTCAACATCGCCCATTTAGCCAAAATCGCAAAAGTTTTAGATGTAAGTATCTGCAAGTTTTTCGAAGGAGTGGATGAGATTATTAGAAGCTAAGTTTAATATACATCTTTTCGATGTGAAATATTTATAACTATAATTATAAGTTCATTATTATAAATTTCGTAAATAACTCTATATTTACCAATTCTTATCCGATAGGCTTCTCGTCCGGTTAACTTTTTTGCATTTTATAAGGGTCTTTTTGTAATTCATAAATCTTTTCAATTATTTTGTCACGAAATTTTTTCTCGATTTTAGCTAGTGATTTTTGCGCAGTGCGGGTGATTTTTAGCTCATAGTTCACTTTATTTTGCCCTTTTCAATCTCTTTAATTGCCTGCTCAAATGGTATAATCTCACTCATTTTGCTTTTTTCTTTATCGTAACTTTCAATATCTTCAAGCTCTTCAAGCTTTTCAACAATTTTTTCCCATTCATCTATTTTAATTATTACGGCTTTCTTTTTCTTGGAATCATCTATTATATATTCAGGATGTAAGGCTATCATTTTCTTCCTTTGTTTATAATTTTTACAAAACAATTTGATTATAACAAAATACAAAAAACACTTCAACATCGCCCATTTAGCTAAACTATCGAAAGTTTTAGATGTAGAAATATGTGAGTTTTTCGAAGGTGTAGATGAGATTATTAGAAGCTAAAATTAAATTATTTTGAACATTTTTCAACAATTTTATAAATAGTTTTTACAATTTTTGGATGCAATATCTTTCCAGAATGAAAAGGGATAACCATTCTACAATTATTTTTAACATAAATTCTATGACTTCCTTTTTGTCTATCTAAAACAAAACCATTTTCTAAAAGAAGTTTTTCAGCTTCTTTTGCCGTTAATCTCGGTTGTTTATCACTCATATTGCAACTTCTAAAGGGGTAATAGATATAGTTTGTATTTTTTTAATCTCTTTTTTCTCATCATCACTAAGAGTTTCAATATAAAGTTCTAAAGCCTCTTTTATATTTTTTAAAGTTTCTTCATAAGTATCGCCTTGAGAAACACAGCCTTCAAGCTCTAAAACATTTGCAAAGTATCCATTTTCATCTTTTTCAATTACAACATTAAAAATCATATTATCCTCCATTTTTTATCAATCATAACAAATTAGACAATTATTCCCTCTTTTTGAATACGATTTTTTAAATATCTGTTCATCTTTTCTCTAACTCTTACAATATCTACTTTTTTTAATTTTTTTCCAACTCCTCTTTTATCTCAAATAATATAGAAAAATTTGGATTTTCTATCTCACCTGCTATATCAATATCACTTTTGTCATTTTGAGTATCTTTAGCAAATAACCCAAAAAGAATTATTCTTTTGATATTATACTTTTTTAAAAGCTGTTATTTATAACTTTTTAAATAATCTAAAATACTAAAATATCCTTTTTTGCATTTTAATCCCAAATAACAAATATGTTTTATTATAACATAAATAGTTTTTTGGTTTAGGGGTCAGGTGATAACAATAACACTCACCTCTTCCCTCTCTTGATTATCTTATTA
>NZ_CEXZHP010000101.1:0-5434 GCF_982775275.1 Nitrosophilus sp. | reverse complement strand
GTTTTTGTCATTCTTGGAACGTCCGGACCGTAAACATCAGCGTCAAGAAGTCCAACTTTGTATCCATCTTGAGCTAAAGCGATAGAGAGATTTACGCTTAGAGTGCTTTTTCCAACACCTCCTTTGCCGCTTGTAACGGCGATTATATTTTTTGCGTAGGGGGCTCTGTTGTTTGGTTTGGCTGTAGAGCCGTAATAGATGGATTTTTTTGGTTTTGTTTTTAATTTTACTTCGACTTCATACTCTTTTAATAACTCTTTTATAGCTTTTTCGATTTTTGGAAATACCTCTTGATTTGCGATATTTAAAATAATCTCAATATTTTTCCCTCTCTTTTTTATATTCTCTATCGTTTTTAACTCTACGATATTTTTATTAAGTCCAGGATATTTTATAGATTTTAATGTTTCTAAAATTTTGGTATCCATTTTTCCTCCATTTTATTCGTATGGATTCATTTTAATTTTTTGTTTTATTAATCTATCTATACTTTTTAGCTTTTGCATCCATTCATAAATAATCTCTTTTGAGTTTGGGAAGTCTAAAGATAGTTTTTTATACTCTTCAAATCTCTGTTTTAAAAGATTTGAGAGTTCGTTAAAAAAAATAGTCTCTTTTTTCTCATTGATAGCTTTTGCCAAAAGATCTTTAAAAACCTTTTCCCTATCTGCTAGATCTACCTCTACTTTTATCTTTTTGCCGATATTTACAAGTTCTTTGTTTGTTATGTAGCATCCGCTAAAATGAAGAGCCAATATCTGTTTTATTAGCATATTGTATTTATCTAAATTTTTATTTTTTTTCATTTTCTCTCTCCAATCTTATTTTAGCTGCTTTGCTAACGTCTATATCGGCGTCGTTTGATAATTTTTTTAATATATCTTTTGTTGTAGAAGGGTTTTCTGCGACCCTTAATCTTACCATCTTATCTTTATCGTCTGCTAAGATGTTTAATAATTCAACGGGAGTGTTTGGATTGCCGCTTAGTCCGTCTCTTACGATTTTTTCGTCGCTAAATAGTCTTTTTAGCACCTCTTTTGGTGTATTTGGATTTGTAGCGACAAGGGCTCTAACGAGATTGATCTCATCGTGACTTAGTTTTTCTAAAATCTCAACGGGAGTGTGTGGATTTTTGGCAACCGCCCATCTGCTTCCCATATCTGGCGAATTTGATAGCTTTATTAAAAGCTCTGTCATAATCTGGCTTTTTCCTTTTTCTCTATCATATACGCTTGTTCTTAAGCTCAGATTCATAGCTACCATTCCTACAACTTCCATATCTTCTTCAAATTTTTCATATATATCTTTTACTTTTTCAAGAGGTAGGTTTTTGTTATCAAGGAGTTCTAAAGCCTCATTTTTTGTCATTTTTGTCCCTTTTTTAGAAGTTAAAACGACTAAGCTATTTTGACGCTTAACCGTCCTTGCATAATATTATCAAAAATTTTTCAAATTTAATTATCAGTTTTTTTTCGATTATGGATAAAAATTATTGAATAAAAAATAAAAAAAGATATCAGAGGGTGTCGAAAGTTGATAAAAAAAGATAAAAAAAACTTATTTAAACTTCGATTAAGATTTGTAAATCTATAATGAATTGAGTGTGCGAAAAGCCCGATTTTACGGGTATAAGCACGATTGATTTTACTTATAAGGAGAAGTAATGAAGAGGTTAGTGCAAGCATTACTTATAGTGGCTTGTTTGATAGGCTTTGGTTTTGCAAAAGATAACTCGATATTGATTGAGGCAAAAGATGCTGTAAAGCTTATCGGAAAGCCTGGGGTTGTTTTTGTTAGTGGGGATGACGATACCGCTTTTGAAAATGGACATATTAAAGGATCGGTTAGTATGTATGCTCACCATCTTCATCATGCGGATATTATGGGCAATTTAGAGTGTGCTCCTCTTTTTATGTGTCCAAAGACAGCAGAACATTATATAGGAGCTCACGGAATAGACAACGATACGTTGGTGATAGCTTATGACAATTTTAGGGGTCCAAACGCAACAGGTGTTTATATGTATTTTAAAAGTTTTGGACACGATAAGGTAAAGGTTTTAAACGGAGGAATGGAAGCTATCAAAAAGATAGATCCAAATCAACAAAAATACAATAAATTAAAAAAAGAGGCAAGAAAAGTCAAAAAGGCTTATAAAAAAGCCAAGAAAGCCGGAAATAACGAAGAGTATAAAAAACTAAAGGCAAAATATGCCCAGTTGAAAAAGAGGATGAAAGCACTTGAGCCAAAACTTTTGATTCAAAAGGGTAAAAAAGTTATAGATTTGGGCCACCATCTTCACGCGGTTTTAGACCCAAAAGCAAATATTAAACAAAAACATTACCATATTGACGAGAAAAAGATCAGATACGATTTGATAGCAAGTAAAGATGAAGTTTATAAAGCGGTAAAAGATAGACTCAAAAACGGAGATAAAAGCAAATACGTAATAATCGATACCAGAGGAATGATAGAAATAATTGGCGAGAGAAAGATGGATAATGTAGCGCGGGGAGGTCATATTCCAACAGCAAAATTTATAGAGTGGAAAAATTTTACAGATTTTAAAAACAAAAAAAGTTTTAAAAATCTAAAAGAGATGGAGGAGGTATTTAAAAGATACGGCGTTACAAAAGATAAAACTATTTACGCATATTGCCATGTGGGCGCTGGAAGAAGCACAGAGATCACAACCGCTCTAAAACTGCTTGGATACGAAAATGTCAAAGTTTATACAGGAAGTTGGGACGAGTGGGGCAACGATATGAATCTACCTATTAGAAGATAAGGAGTTGGCGTAATGGAAAGAGTAAATAAAAAAAGAAGAGATTTTTTAAAGGTATCAAGCGCAACGGCAGCTTTGGTTGCAAGTAGCGGAAGCCTGTTTGCCAAAACCAATATTATCAGAGTGGAAAACGGCAAACATAACTATCCTAACACTACCTATACAGAGCAGATGTATAGAAACGAATTTGGCTTTACATACGGCAAAAAAGAGGAGCACGGCTTTGCTTATCACTGTGTAAACTGTCAGGGTAACTGCGCTTGGGAGATATGGAGCAATAACGGTGTTGTTACCAGAGAGAATCAGAGTGCCAGATATCCAAGAATAAATCCAAAAATTCCAGATTTTAATCCAAGAGGATGTAATAAGGGTGTTCAACACTCTCAAGTTATGTATGAAAAAGATAGAATCCTCTATCCAATGAAAAGGGTTGGCAAAAGAGGCGAAGGGAAATGGAAAAGGATTAGTTGGGATGAAGCTGCCCAAATCGTGGCTCAAAAGATATTTGATGTTATGACTGATCCTAAAAAGGGTCCAGAAAGATTGATGGTGCATGCTGGAACCGGGCTTCTTACAGAAGGAAGAAGAGGGGCTCCTCTTAGATTTTCTACTCAGCTTGGAGCATACAGGATATATCCCGCTTCATATCTTGGAGATATGTTTAGCGGTGCGGCAATAGCTTATGGAGAAGGAAACGTTGGTTGTACATATGATTTTATGTATCAAGTAGATAGCGCGATATTTTGGGGAGCAAATCCAAGCGTATCAAGGATACCGGATGCACATTTTGTCTGGGAGGGAAAATATAACGGAGCTAAAATAATCGTAATTACTCCAGAGTTTAACGCTTCAGCAAAAAGCGCTGATCTATGGATACCTATAAAGCCTGGAACAGATCAGTTTTTAGCTATGAGCGTGATGTATGAGATCATTAAAAACAGATGGTATAAGCCGGGATTTATGAAAATATATACAGATCTTCCTTTCTTAGTAAGGCTTGATAATAAAAAGCTTTTAAGAAGAGTAGATATTGAAGAGCCTCACAATGAAGAGGAACACGAGCATTATGAGGCACAATTTTATACAATGAACAAAAAAACTGGAAAAATTGCTCTAATGCCAGGTAGTCATGGAAGCGAGCATAAAACTCTGAAAATTGACGAGCTTGGAATCGATCCTATATTGGAAGGGGAGTGGGAAGTTACGTTAAAGGATGGCAAAAAAGTAAAAGTTACGACAGTATTTGAGCTGTTGAAAAAAAATGTAGAGCAGTTTAGTCCCGAAGCTACTCAAAAGATAACAGGTGTTCATCCAGATACCGTTAGAGTTTTGGCAAAAGAGATAGCTCTTCCAAAAGTTGTGGAGATCACTACCGGCTTTAGTTTAAATAAATATTTCAACGGGATTTTAAATATATGGAATATCTCCTCAATTTGCGGATTAACTGGGCGCCTTGGACCATATGGAGGATTAAATACCGAAAATGAGTTTAGTTTAAGCGGGCTTGGGACCCTTAGCGGATTTGGAAATAAATATAAGCCAAGATTTGGTTCGGGTTTTGTTGGGGAGTTTGTTTTTGGTGATGGATTGAAAACCTTTAAAGAGTATTTTAGCGACGAAGACGTAAAAAGAGCAACAGGCGGAAAAGTCGGCAAAGATGAGTATATAAAGATCATCGAGGAGGCTCTTAAACTTGGAGAAGATGGAAAAGAGCACGATGAAAAAGATCCATATTATAAACCTTGGTGGACCCCGGAAGTTGCTTTAATAGTAGCCGATTCGAAATTTAGAAGAAATAAAGGTAGCGAATATAGAAAAGCCTTTTTGAAAAAGACGAAGTTTTTTGCTTATGTGGACTATAAAATGAGCGAAGCGGCAATGTTTGCAGATATTTTGCTCCCGGCAAAATCCCATTATGAGGTGTATGATATCAGAACGAGCCCCGGATATCACAGGTTTACCAACCTTGCCCAACCTATCGCAAATATGAAACCGGTAGGTGAGGCTATGGATGAGTGGAGTATGTTTGCGCTATTGGCCAAAAAAATAGAAGAGATAGCAAACAAGCCTCAAAACAGAGCAAAAGCGAAAGTAAAAGATAGTAAAAAATATGCAAGAGAGGGGTATAGGGATCTGTTAAATTTTTATAAAGAGTTTACAAACAAAGATGAAGAGTCCGAAGCTGCAATGGAGCCTTATCTTGGCACGGATAAGCTTGCGGTTGAGGCCGCTCTTGAAAAGTGTGAGCAGTATGCCCCATGGACTATGGAGAAGATGTATAAAGCGGGAGGATTTTTGCAGCTAAACGAAAAAGCCGCAAAAATGTCTCCTTTGTATGCGGATAGGCCATATAACTCAGGAGAATATACCCTTTTTAAAATGGAGCCTTTTGAGACTTTAACCGGTAGACAGACATTTTATGTGGATCATCCAACATATCTCAAAATCGTAAACGGAACAAACTATGCCCTAAAACCTATAGCTCCTCAGGGTAAGAAAAATCCGTTTATGTTGATGACTCCTCATGCTAGATGGTCGATTCATAGCAACTGGAAAAATAGTAGAACCCTTCAAAGATTGCAACGGGGCGTTCCTTATGTGAGCATCAATAAAAAAATAGCCAAAATGAAAGGTATCGAAGATGGAGAT
>NZ_CEXZHP010000100.1:0-5472 GCF_982775275.1 Nitrosophilus sp. | reverse complement strand
CTTTTTTATGAGATAGATATCGATAGCGATTTTGAATTAAAAAGAGGGGATACCCTATCTTTGGTTCCGCAAAATCCATTTACATCTTTATCTCCCCTTACGAAAATAAAAGATCAATTTTTAATCCCTACAGATAAAGCGGTAGAGTTGCTAAAACTGGTTGGGTTAAAAAAAGAGCATTTATATCGTTTTCCCCCAGAGCTTAGCGGAGGCCAGCTTCAAAGAGTGATCATAGCGATGGCTTTGGCACTAAAACCAAAACTGCTTTTACTTGATGAGCCTACTACCGCTCTTGATCCTCAAACCAAAGAGTTGATAATAAACCTTATAAAAGATATGAAAAAAAGATTTAATTTTTTAATCCTTTTTGTTACCCATGATATCGAAAGCGCGTCAAAAATGTGCAAAGAGATTGCGGTAATTAAGAAAGGAAAAATAGTTGAGAATGGATTGATGGAGGATTTGTTGTATAATCCTAAACAAGATTATACCAAGCAGTTGATAGAATCAAATTTTGCAAAAAGAGAGTGGAGAAAGTGAGATTTTTATTTTCTATTATTTTTTTAGCGACTATTTCTTTGTTTGTAACTTTAGTATATTATTATTCTCAAATTAGGGATCAAATAGACTCTATTGTAAATTATAAGCCTATTTTGACTACAAAAATTTATGATAGAAACGGAGAGTTAATCGCAAATATATTTGAAAAGGAAAACAGAGTTTACGCCACATATGATGAGATTCCGCCAAAAATTATCGAATCCCTTCTTGCTATAGAGGATACTCTATTTTTTGAACACGGAGGAATAAATTTTGACGCTATATTTAGAGCTATTATAAAAGATATAAAGGCTGGAAAATTTGTTGAAGGAGCAAGCACTTTAACCCAACAGCTCATAAAAAACACCCTCTTAACAAGGGAAAAGAAAATCGAGAGAAAAATAAAAGAGGTTCTTTTGGCAATTGCGCTAGAGACAAAACTATCAAAAGAGGAGATTTTAGAGAGATATCTAAATCAGATCTATTTCGGACACGGATATTACGGTATAAAAACAGCTGCTCTTGGATATTTTCGAAAAAGTTTAAAAGATTTGACTCTAAAAGAGGCGGCAATGCTTGTTGGATTGCCAAGAGCTCCAAGTTTTTATGATCCGACAAAAAATCTCGAAGCCTCTTTAGAAAGAGCCAATAGGGTAATTTCAAGACTTCATAAGCTTGGCTGGATTACAGATAAGGAGTTTGCTAACGCCATAAAAGAGGTGCCTATAGTGTATGATGATACCTTAACGCAAAATAGAGCGCCGTATGTGGTGGATGAGATTATAAGAAGAGTAGGTAAAAATATTAAGGATTTAAGAAGGGGAGGTTATAAAATCTATACTACTATCGATCTTGATTTTCAAAAAATGGCGAAAGAGAGTTTAAAAGAGGGATACGAAAATATAAAAAAAAGAGCCAAAAATGAAGAGCAGATAGATAGTTTAAACGGCGCTATGGTTGTTATGGAAAACAAAACCGGCGATATTTTAGCGCTAATTGGAGGAGTTGATTATAAAATGAGCCCCTTTAATCGCGCAACCCAGTCCAAAAGACAGCCAGGAAGCGCCTTTAAGCCTTTTATATATCAGATTGCCTTAAATTTTGGATACTCCCCGGCATCTTTAATACCAGATGTGGCAAGAACTTATGAGTTTGAGGATAAAAACGGCACAAAAAGATGGCAGCCTAAAAATTATGAAAAAGATTTTCAAGGTCTCATAACCTTAAGGGAAGCGTTAGTTCACTCCAGAAATTTGGCCACCATAAACCTTGTAACGGAAATTGGGCTAATTAATATATACAAAGAGTTAAAAAGATTTGGGTTTGAGGATCTTCCTATGGATCTATCTTTATCTTTGGGTAGTTTAGGTATATCTCCTTACGATTTTGCGGGATTTTATTCGATCTTTTCAAATTACGGCGTAAAGGTAAAACCAAGATTGATACTGCAAATAAACGATAAAGATGGAGATATAGTGTTTAAAACTAAGCCTCATGAAGAGAAACTTTTTGAAAAAAAACAGGCATATTTAATGATAGATATTTTAAAAGATGTGGTAAAAAGAGGAACAGGTAGAAGGGCCAAGGTAAAAGGACTTGAGGTTGCTGGAAAAACAGGAACTACAAACAATAATATAGATGCGTGGTTTTGCGGATTTACTCCACAATATGAAGCGATCGTATGGTTTGGAAAAGATAATAACACTCCTTTAAGAAAAGGAGAATCCGGAGGAGTGGCTGCGGCTCCGGTTGTTGGAAGTTTTTTTAAAAAACTTTTAGAGACCCATCCTCAAATGCAAAGGGAGTTTGAAAGACCAGATGGAGTAATCGTGGCAAAATATAGGGGCAAAAGAGAGATTTTTACCGATATTTCAAAGCCTCCGGTTATCAAAGACGAACCTATTATAGAGGATAATTTAATATTTTAAGGAGAGTTATGTTTTTTGTTACAGAAGGAGTATGTCCAAAATGTAAGGATAAGGGGCAAAAAGTCACTCATGAGGTGTTAATGGCTCATTTAAAGGATATTTCAAAAATAAAGAAGGATAAAACCTACTATTTTTGTTGGAACGAAGATTGCGAAAATATCTATTTTGCCATCGGTGAGAGCTTAACCCAAAAAGATGTAATTAGAGAAGTAGGATATAAGAGTGGCTCCAGTGAGGATGGAATTATATGTTTTTGTTTTAATTATACCAAATCAAATATCAACGAAAACTCGTTTGAAGAGAAAAAATTAAAAGTTAAACTTCACGGTTGTAACTGCTCTTTGAGAAATCCAAGCGGCGGATGTTGCACAAGCTGGTTTAAAAATTATGTGAAAGAGAAATTTAAAAAATAGAAAACCCCGTTTTATTTGTGAAAAGCTCAAGAGCTATTGTCCCAGCAAAAGAATTTCCATATTTGTTTAAAGGGGGTGACCATACGCATATTCCCATATGGTTTGGAACAACAGCCACTATTCCCCCTCCAACACCGCTTTTACCGGGAAGTCCAACATGAAACGCAAATTCTCCGCTAGCGTCGTAATGTCCGCAAGTTAGCATTACTGCATTGACCCTTTTTGCTTGCGAAGGGGTTATAAACTCTTTTTGTTTTATAGGATCTTTACCACCGCAAGCCAAAAAAAGCATAGATCTAGCGAGTTCTTCGCAATTCATCTCTATAGAGCAGTGTTTAAAATATGTTTCAACTGTAATAACTGGATCATTTTCTAAATTTCCAAAACTTTTTATTAAATTTGCTAAAGCCCTATTTCTAAATCCATGCTCCATTTCCGATTTTGCAATATCTGGATTGATGTTAATATCGGATTTATCGCTAATTTCTCTTATAAAGTTTATTATATTTTCTAAAGCTATATACTCATCTTTATAATGACTTATTAAAGAGTCCGTTATTACCAAGGCGCCTGCGTTTATAAAAGGGTTTCTAGGTTTTCCGTGCTCATATTCGAGTTGAACAAGTGAATTAAAAGGAGTTCCACTGGGCTCAACGCCTACTCTTTTGTAAAGTTCTTTTGAGTAAAGATTTAATGCAATGGTAAAAGTAAAAACTTTTGATATGCTCTGAATAGAAAATCTTTTTTTAGCGTCACCAATACTATAGACTTTTTTATCTTTTGTTACTATACTCATTCCAAACTGATTTGGATCCACATTTGCCAAAGCAGGGATATAATCGGCTACTTTCCCTTTTCCAATGTGAGGTTTTATCTCATTGTAGATCTCTTCTAAAATTTTTTGGAAATCCATAAAAGTCCTTAGAAATTAGACGATTTTAATAAATTATAATACAGAAGATTTTGTTATAAGAAGATAAAAGAAGTAAGATTCAAAGGGCGAAAGCCCTTTGATAAATTAGCAACTATAATATAGAATAAATTCGTATGGATGAGGTCTTCCTTCAACTGGATTAACTTCAACTTCATATTTCCAATCGATATATTCTTTTATAAAATCTTCGCTCATAACGCCGCCAGCTGTTAAGAAATCGTGATCTTTTTTAAGTTCTTCTAACGCTTCTCTTAAAGTTGCAGGCATTGTTTTGATACCTTGATCTCTTAGCTCTTCAAGAGTATATTCAAATAGATCTTCATCTCTTGGCTCGCCAGGATCAATTTGATTTTTTATTCCGTCAAGTCCAGCCATTAAAATAGCAGTAAATGCCAAATATGGACAGCTTGAGCTATCTGGACTTCTAAATTCTACTCTAACACTCTTTTCGCCCGCGCCATAAGGAATTCTAAAACATGCACTTCTGTTTCTTGCACTATATGCCAAAACTGAAGGAGCTTCAAATCCAGGCATTAATCTTTTATAAGAGTTAGTTGATGGGTTAGTAAATGCCGCAACTGCACCGGCATGTTTTATAATACCACCAATAAACCATTTTGCAATTTCGCTAAGATTACCATATTCGCCGGCTTTGAAAAATAGGTTTTTACCATCTTTCCAGATTGAGCAGTGAACATGCATTCCGTTTCCGTTATCGTTATATAAAGGTTTTGGCATAAAAGTAGCGGTTTTCCCGTTTATATGAGCAACGTTTTTTACAACATATTTATATTTTTGAACATTATCCGCCGCAGTTATAATGTCTCCAAATTTAACACCAATCTCACCTTGTCCAGCAGTACCAACCTCATGATGAACAACGAAAGTTTCAATACCAACTTCGTCTAAAACTTTAACCATTTCAGCTCTTATATCCATTTGGCTATCAACTGGTGGAACAGGAAAATATCCTTCTTTTGGAGCCGGTCTGTGGCCGATATTGTATCCACCTTCGTCTCTTGGGTCATGTTTCCAGTTCCAAGCACCCTCTTCAGAATCTATCTCATATCCTTGTTTATGCATCTCATCAACTACATGGATATGATCAAAGATAAAAAACTCGTTTTCTGGTCCAAAATATACAGCATCGCCTATTCCAGACTCATTTAGATACTCAACTGCTTTTTTAGCTATTGTTCTTGGATCTTTATAATATGGAGTTCCGTCAACGTCACAAACTGAGCATATAACAACGGCGGTTGGATCGGCAGTAAAAGGATCAACAAAAGCAGTTGAAGCATCAGGCATTAAAAGCGTGTCTGATTCGCTTATATTTTTCCACATTCTAATAGAACTTCCATCAAAAGGAATACCCTTTTCAAACATCTCTTCTGTAACGGCTTTAGCGTTGTAGGCCAAATGGTGCCATCTTCCAAATATATCTGTAAATCTAAAGTCTACAAACTCTATCTCCTCTTCTCCAAGCAGCTTAAAAAAATCTTTAACTGCACTCATATAAACTCCTTTTTTAGATTTAAAGTCCATCTATTCTATCAAAAAATTAAAAAAAATTTTTTCATAAATTGATTAAAAATTAATCAATTCTCTCTCCCTTTTTCTAAAAATTGCACATTTTTTATACCCAATCTCTTTTGCA
>NZ_CEXZHP010000099.1:0-5501 GCF_982775275.1 Nitrosophilus sp. | reverse complement strand
ATTCTTCCTTTTTGAGAGACTATTACGCCTTTATCTACAAAAAGATCCACCAAACCTACGGCTTGATCAAGCAAACCGCCTGGATTATTTCTAAGATCTATTATAATTCCTTTCGTTTTTTCTTCATTCTCTTTTATATATTTTTTAACATCATTTACAACTTTTTTGTCAAAAGAGACTACTCTTAAATATAAGATATCGTCATTTAATATATGTTTTGCGTAAACTGAGTCTATTTTTATAATATCTCTTACGATTTCTACTTTTATCGGTTTTGGCTCACCTTTTCTCACTATAGTTAAAGTGATTTTCGTTCCGGGTTTTCCCCTCATTAAACTTACCGCTTCATCCAATGTCATATCGATAGTGGATTTATCGTCTATTTTTAAAATTATATCTCCGGCCTTAAGTCCCGCTTTATCCGCGGGTGTTCCCTCAATAGGAGCTATTACAGTTAAAGCCCCGTCTCTTATCCCTACCGTAATTCCTAATCCGCCAAACTCACCTTCGGTCTGAATTTTTAACTCTTTGAAATGCTTTTTATCAAGATATGATGAGTGGGCGTCAAGATTGTTTAGAAGTCCCGCTATTGCCTTATCTATTATCTCTTCGATACTCAATGGATCAACATAATATTTCTCAACGGTTCCTACCACTTTCGTAAATTTTGCGATTGATTGAAGCCTTGTGGTTAGGTTAAAGTCGTTTTCGCTTTTTGCATAAACGTCTGTTTGAAATATAGAATAACTCAAAATAGCGCTTGTTAAAAAACCGTATGTTAAATATCTCATTTTTATCATATTTATACCTCAATATTTTCTTTAAAAATCATGAGTGATTATAATTAAAATTTAATAAAAATTGGCTAAACTCATTATTTGGTTAAGATAGTTAAAAATGGTTAAAATGGTTGGGTAGTTAAAATAGTTGAGTGGTTAAGTAGTTAAGTGGTTAAGAAAATCACTAATTCCTAATTCCAAATTCCCAATTCCAAAATATATTTACACCATTTAGCTTAACAAACTTGACATAAATAGACTAAAGTTGTATAATAACGAAAAACTAAGAAAAGGAGAGTAGGGTATGAGTAATATTTTTGAAAAACTTACCCATAAAATGACGGAAACCATTGATAGTGCAGTAAGTTTAGCCCTGCACAACAAAAACCCGGAAGTTGACGTGGCTCATATGATATGGGCTTTGCTAACAGATAGTTCATCTATATTAAATCAAGCTTTAAACAAGATGGGCATTGATAAAACTCCCATCGAATTAGAAGCAAAAAGCGTTGCCGATAAACTGCCAAAAGTATCTTCAGTTACAAAAGAGAATATTAAAATTTCAAGAAATTTAGCGGAGTCTTTGCAAAAAGCGGAAGGTTTAATGGTAAAAAACGGCGATGCCTATTTGGCCGTGGATACTTGGATAGAGGCAAATACTGATAATCAAACAATAAAAGATATTTTAGGAAAATATGTTGATCTTTTTGAGCTAAAAAAGACCCTCGAAGCTATAAGAGGCGGCAAAAAGATAGATAAGCAAACGGCCGATGAAACTTTGGAAGCGTTGGAAAAATACGGGATAGATTTGACTAAAAAAGCGGCCGAAGGAGAACTTGATCCGGTAATTGGAAGAGACGAAGAAATACATAGGGTTATGCAGATACTTATTAGAAAAACAAAAAACAACCCTATATTACTTGGAGAGCCAGGTGTAGGTAAAACCGCTATAGTAGAAGGGCTTGCCCAAAGAATCGTAAATAAAGAGGTTCCTATCTCTTTACAAAATAAAAGATTAATCTCTCTTGATATGACAGCTTTGATTGCCGGAGCAAAGTATAGAGGAGAGTTTGAGGATAGATTAAAAGCCGTTGTTGATGAAGTAAAGCAAAGTGGCGATATTATATTATTTATAGATGAGATTCACACAATTGTTGGAGCTGGCGCAGGTGAAGGGAGTATGGATGCTGCAAATATCTTAAAGCCGGCATTAGCAAGAGGTGAACTTCACACAATAGGCGCAACAACACTTAAAGAGTATAGAAAATATTTTGAAAAAGATGCAGCTCTTCAAAGAAGATTTCAGCCGGTAAAGGTTGAAGAGCCTTCGATAAATGAAGCTTTACAGATATTAAGAGGATTAAAAGAGAGACTTGAGGCTCATCATAACGTTCAAATTCTTGATAGCGCTTTGGTTGCCGCAGCAAAACTAAGTGCCAGATATATCACAGATAGATATTTGCCAGATAAAGCGATAGATTTGATAGATGAAGCCGCAGCAGAGCTTAAAATGCAAATCGAATCTGAGCCTTTTGAGCTTAGTAAAGTAAAAAGAGAAATCCAACAGCTTCTTGTTGAAAAAGAGGCTCTTTTAATGGAAAAAAGCAAAAAAAATGAAGAAAGACTTGCCGAAATAGAAAAAGAACTCGCTAACTTGGAAGAAAAAAAGAGAGAACTTGAGACTCAATTTGAAAATGAAAAAAGAGTCTTTAAAGAGATCGCCTCAATTAAAGAGGAGATAGAAAAGAAAAGATTTGAAGCAGAACGAGCAAAAAGAGAGGGTGATTATAATAAAGCCGCAGAAATCGAATATGGTCAAATTCCGGCACTTGAGAGCAAATTAAAAGAGTTAAATAAGCAGTGGGAGAGAATGACCGAAGCTGGAACCCTTCTAAAAAATGCGGTTGATGAAGAGATGATAGCGGCGATTGTTAGCAAATGGACGGGTATTCCGGTAACAAAAATGCTACAAAGCGAAAAAGAGAAGATATTGCATGTAGAAGATGAGTTAAGAAAATATGTGGTAGGACAAGATGAAGCTCTAAGAGCGGTAGCAAGAGCCATAAAAAGAAATAAAGCCGGACTTAGTGAACCAAATAGACCAATAGGCAGCTTTATGTTTTTAGGACCGACAGGAGTTGGTAAAACAGAAACGGCAAAAACTTTAGCGAGATTTTTGTTTGATACCGAAAAATCTCTTATTAGAATAGATATGAGCGAATATATGGAAAAACACGCCGTTTCAAGACTTGTTGGTGCTCCTCCAGGATATGTGGGATATGAAGAGGGTGGACAGTTAACAGAAGCTGTTAGAAGAAAACCATACAGCGTAGTTTTATTTGATGAAATAGAAAAAGCTCATCCTGATGTTTTTAATATCCTTTTACAAGTATTGGATGATGGAAGACTAACTGATAATAAAGGCGTAACAGTTGATTTTAGAAATACTATCATTATAATGACAAGCAATATCGCAAGCGATAAGATTATGGAGTTTCGTGATCCAGAAGATAGAGAAAAAGCCGTAAAAGACGAGTTAAAAAGATATTTTAAACCTGAGTTTTTAAATAGGCTTGACGATATTGTGATATTTAATCCTCTTGGAGAGAGCGAAATAGTAAAAATCGTTGATATTATGTTTGAGAAAATAAAAGATAAATTAAAAGAAAGAGATATTAAGATAGAGCTCACTGAAGGAGCAAAAAGAATCGTAGCAAAAGCTGGGTTTGACCCTGTATATGGCGCAAGACCTCTTAAGAGAGCTTTATATGAGTTGGTAGAGGATAGATTGGCAGAACTAATTTTGGAAGATAAAGTAAAAGAGGGAGATAGCGTAGTATTTGACGCCGAAGGCGATGAAGTAGTTGTAATAGTAAATAATCAAAAAGTATAATCCAATCCGCCTTTTGGCGGATTGAAAAGTGTAAAAATATTCTACATTTTAATCAATCTTTCTAATATTGTGCAAAATATCTTCATAAGAATCGTTCAAATTTGTATAATATTTAAAATCTAACTTACGAGCTATTAAATGGATACGTTAAAAATATTTTTATCGGATTTAAAAAATTCTTTTAAAGATCTATTACCCATTATTGTAGTTGTAGCTCTTTTTCAATTTTTAATAATTCAACAAATTCCTCAAAACACCTTTTCAATAATTCTTGGACTTTTAATAGTAGCTGTAGGCCTTGCTATTTTTATTAGGGGTTTGGAGCTTGGAATTTTCCCTATAGGAGAAAATCTTGCTATTGAGTTTGCAAAAAAGGGGAGCCTTTTTTGGCTTTTGCTTTTTGCTTTCTTAATAGGATTTTCAACAACTGTCGCAGAACCCGCACTTATAGCGATTGCAAAAAAAGCACAAATTATTAGCGAAGGGAAAATAGATGCTTTTTTATTAAGAATGACTGTCGCCTTTTCCGTAGGATTTGCGATATCTTTAGGAGTGTTTAGGATAATTATAGGACATCCTATACATTATTATATTATTTTTGGTTATATTTTGGTTGTATTGATTACTTTTTTTGCTCCAAAAGAGATTGTAGGTTTAGCCTATGATAGCGGAGGAGTTACAACTTCTACTGTAACGGTTCCTTTAGTTGCGGCGCTTGGGATAGGACTTGCTTCAAGTATAAAGGGAAGAAATCCAGTAATTGACGGGTTTGGACTTATCGCTTTTGCCTCTTTGACTCCAATGATTTTTGTGCAGCTTTACGGAATTTTTGCAAATTATATAGGTGATGTTAATGAAGTAGCGGTAATTGCTCAAGCCGTATCTGAGGAAATTATCAAAGAGAGTAGTTTTGATTTAAAAAAGATTTTTTTTGATCTAATTAGTGTTATCAAAGATATTCTCCCTATACTTGGGGTTATTTTATTTTTTCAATATTTTGTTATAAAAAGACCCCTTCCACATCTAAAAAAGATCTCTTTTGGGATAATTTTAGTTATATTAGGCCTTTACGCTTTTATTTTGGGACTTGAAATCGGACTTTTCCCAATAGGCGAGACTTTAGCGTTTCAATTGACTTCAACTGGAAAAATATTTTTAATTTATATTTTTGCTTTTTTGATAGGATTTTCTACTACTATGGCAGAACCAGCTCTTTTGGCTGTTGCTATAAAAGCTCAAGAGGTAAGCGAAGATAGAATAAACGGTTTGCTACTTAGAATTTTTGTTGCTTTGGGAGTGGCTATAGGTATAGCGTTGGGAGCCTATAGAATAGTTACTGGCGGAGAACTTCATTATTATATAATAGTAGGATATATAATTGTCATTATTTTAACCTATTTTTCTCCAAAATATATTATTCCGATAGCCTATGATAGCGGAGGAGTCACAACTTCTACCGTCACAGTTCCTCTTGTTGCGGCTTTGGGACTTGGGCTGGCTCAAAATATACCAAATAGAGATCCATTAATCGATGGATTTGGACTTATAGCGTTTGCCTCTTTGTTTCCGATGATTACGGTTATGGGTTATGGGATTTACGCAGAATTTAAAAGAAAGGAAATAAAATGAAGTTTGTAGCGTTGGTTGCGATTATTCCAAATGAAGAAGAAGAAAGAGCTATTGAAGTAGCAAAAAGTGCCGGAGCTGGTGCCGTTACTATTGTTGGTGGAAGAAATATCGGTTTAAAAGAGAAAAAGATCTTTTTTGGGGTTACTTTGGAAGAGTCTATGTCAATACTGCTTTTTATACTGCCAAGGAAGCTATCTTTA
>NZ_CEXZHP010000098.1:0-5503 GCF_982775275.1 Nitrosophilus sp. | reverse complement strand
CACATAAAATCGCAGCCTTCGCTCGGGCACGAACGATAAGCAGTTATCGTTCTAAGCCTTCGGCTTGCCATCGCTCACTTTCTCACTTTCTCACTTTCTCACTTTTTCACTTTTTCACTTTTTCACTTTCTCACTTCTACTATTCCGATTCATATCCCCCCAAATCTTCTTTCTCTTTTTTTAAACTCTTTTATTATATTTTCAAGTTCTGTTTCGCTAAAATCGGGCCAGAAAGTATCCGTAAAAAAGAGTTCGGCGTAAGCGATACGCCAAAGCAGAAAGTTTGATATTCGTTTTTCTCCGCCGGTTCTTATCAATAGATCAACATCTCCGATTTTTGCGTCAAAAAAATCTTCAAAGTTTTTCTCATTAATTTCAATATCGCTTTTTTTAGCTCTTTTGCAAGCTCTTATTATCTCATCGCGTCCACCGTAGTTTAGCGCTAAAACTTGGGTGAGCTTTTTGTTGTTTTTTGTTTTTTCTTTAGTTAACAATATCCTATCTTGAAGCTTTTTTGAAAACTTGTTTATATCTCCGATAACCTCAAATCTTACTTCCTCTTTTATATAGGTGTTTAGTTCGTTTTTTAACCAATTATCTAAAAGATTCATCAAAAAATCAACTTCCACTTTAGGTCTTTTCCAGTTTTCTGTGCTAAAGGCGTAAAGAGTCAAAACCTCAATCTCAGGATGGTTTGCGCAAAAAGTTGTTATCTTTTTTACAACTTTAGCACCCTTTTCATGTCCTTTTATTCTAGCAAGTCCTCTTTTTTTTGCCCATCTTCCGTTTCCATCCATTATAATAGCGATATGTCTTGGAATATTACTCATCTAAATCCTTGGTAAGCTCAGTTAAATCAAAGGCGATATCAAGTTTATTTTTAAGGGTGCTTTGCACAATTTTGTCTTTGGTTATATAAATTATAGAGTTTAAATCGCTTCCAAACTTTGTTGCTCCTTTTACGATATTTAAGCATACTGCGTCAAGAGCTTTTTTTGTAAGCATATCTTTTGCGTTTTTTAATGCGTTTTCTTCATCTATCTCCGCTTTAAACCCAACAACTTTTATACCCTCTTTATCTATTGTAGATAAAATATCTATATTTTTTATTAGCTCCAAACACCATTCATCGCCAAGTTGCTCTTTTTTTAATTTTCCTTTTTGGGGGTATTTTGGTCTATAATCGCTAACAGCTGCTGCCATAAAAAGATACGGGGTTTTTTGGATAAGTTTTGGTTGGTTTAAATCGTTTATGAGATCTGGTTTTTTTAATATTCCTTTTTTGGCAACTCTTATTCTATCTTCGATATACTCTTTCATTTTTGAGGCGCTTTCAACTTTATAAACATCGATATTTGGTATATCTTTAAACTCTTTTGTAGTTATAAATTCAACTTTTGCCCCTTTTAAATAAAAGGCTTTTGCAAGAGCCAAAGCCTGTTTGCCGCTTGAAAAATTTGATATAAATCTAACATCGTCAATTCTCTCAATAGTTCCTCCGCCGGTAATTATTACATATCTATCTTCCCAAAATTCATCTTTTAAAAGCTCTCTTGCACTCTCGTAAAAAATCTTTTCAACATCTGCCAAAGCCCCTTCGCCGGTGGTTTTACAAGCAAGCTCTTTTGTTGCGGGCTCAACGATTTTGTATCCGTTTAGTTTTAAAAGTTTTAAGCTAGCTTGAGTAAAAGGATTTTTATACATATTTGTATTTGCAGCGGGTGCAATGATCTTGGGTTTGTTAAAGGCTAAAGCGCTCTGGAGCAAAAGATTGTTAGCAATGCCGTTTGATAGTTTATTTATTGTATTTGCAGTTGCAGGAGCTATAACAAATATATCGTAATCTTCGCATACATGGATATGGTTGTTTCTGTTTGTCCAATCTTCGTTTTTTTCATCCAATACTTTTTCGCTGCCGGCAGCTTCAAATGTTAAAGGCGAGATAAATTTTTTTGCGCTTTCGCTCATAATTACTTTAACTTGGGCTCCGTTTTTTACAAAAAGTCTTAGCAATTCGATAGATTTATATATAGCTATACTTCCGGTAACGCCTAATAATATTTTTTTATTTTCAAGTATATTCATTTACCCTCTTTATTGAAAAATTTATAATAAAAATCTTTTACGATTTTCAAAGGAGATCTACTAATTGCCAATGATCCCTTTTTTATATCTTTTGTTAGAGTCGTTCCAGCAGCAATTATAACATCGTCTTCTATGGTAATAGGAGCTATAAGTTGCGTATCACTACCTACAAATACGTTTTTTCCTATTTTTGTTTTATATTTGTTTTTACCGTCATAATTGCATGTTATAGTGCCAGCACCTATGTTTGTTCCTTCATCAATCTCACTATCTCCAAGATAACTTAAATGGCCAGCTTTTACTCCAAGGAGTTTGCTTTTTTTAACTTCTACAAAATTTCCTATATGCGTATCTTTTAAAAAACTTTTTGGTCTAATCCTTGCCATAGGACCGATGGTGCAATACTCTATATGGCTATCTTCTATTACCGAATTTGTTTTTATATGTGAATTTTTTATAAAGCTATCCCCTCTAATTACTACACCGCTTTCAATTTCACACTCCCCCTCAAATTTAACCCCCTCTTCAATAAAAACGCTCTTTGGAAGTCTTATAGTTACTCCATTTAGCATAAGCTCTTTTTTTATTCTCTCTTGCATTATCTCTTCGGCTAAAGATAGATCAAGTTTTGTATTTACTCCTTTAAAATCTTCTTCATCAACTATTAAAGGTTTTATAATATATCCTCTTTTATTTGCATATTCTATAATGTCCGTTAAATAATATTCTCCTTGAGCGTTGTTATTATCCATTTTTGATAAAAACTTTTTTAAAAGATCTTTTTTTATTAGATAAACTCCTGCGTTAACATATTTTATTTTTAGTTCTTCCTCAGTTGCGTCTTTTTGTTCTACAATCTTTAGCACTTTATCATTTTTTATTACAACTCTTCCATAACCCTTTGGATTTTCAAGCTCTAAAATACTCATTACTATATCGGCGGATACTTTTAAAAATTTTTCAAGCTCTTGCGAGGTTATCAAAGGCATATCTCCGTTTAGTATCAAAACTCTATCTTTACTAAAATCCAACTCTTTTAACGCTCCGCCTGTTCCTGGATAGCGATCTAGATCTTGATAGGCGATTTTTATATCGCTAAAATAGGTTTTTATGATATCTTCCACCGCTTTTGCTTCATGCCCTAAAATAACGGTAATATCTTTACTTATTTTTAACGCCTCTTTAATAATATGATATATCATAGGTTTTCCGCAGATTTTATGCAAAACTTTTGGTAGGGATGATTTCATTCTTGTTCCCTTACCGGCTGCTAAAATAGCTATAGATATTTCCATTCGAGCCCTTTGAAGCAAATTTTTTTTATAATAACAAAAAGAGATTAAAGAAGAGATAAGAGACAAAAGCAAGCAAAAATTGATGAAGAGTTGTTTAATCAAATAATTGTATAATAGATAAATAATATATAAATTTTTAGGATTATGTTTTATGAAATGTAAATATTTTGGAAAGTGCGGAAGTTGTAAAATTTATGATCTTGGGTATGAAGGGCAGCTAAAGTTAAAAATCGATCAAAATATCTCTTTATTTAAAGAGTTCAAAGTTGAAAATTTTGAGATTTTTGCTTCTTGCGATAGCCATTTTAGAGCAAGAGCGGAATTTAGAATTATTAAAGATGAGCAAGATATCTCTTATGGGATGTATTCTTTAGATTCAAAAAAACTTATAAAGATTGATAATTGTCCCATAACTTTAAAACCAATATATGATTTAATGCCAAAACTGATTGAAAAAATAAAAAAATATGAGATCTTATCCCATAAGCTTTTTAGAGTAGATTTTTTAAGCTCATTAAAGGGCGAAATATTGGTAACTTTAATATACCATAAAGAACTTGATGAGTTTTGGGAAAATGAGGCTAAAAATTTAGAAAAAGATTTGAATATATCGATCATTGGAAGAAGTAGGGGACAAAAACTGATTTTAAGCAAAGAGTATATAATAGAAGAGCTTAAAATTTTTGATAAAAAATATAAATATATAGAGTTTGAAGGTAGTTTTACCCAACCAAATCCTTATATAAATCAAAAAATGATTGAGTGGGCTAAAGTTAACTCAAAAGATTTCAAAGGCGATCTTTTGGAGCTTTATTGCGGTCACGGAAATTTTACTCTTCCTTTAAGCGACAATTTCAATAAAGTTTTAGCTACGGAAATATCTAAAACCTCTATAAAAGCGGCAAAAAAAAATTTACAACTCAATAAAATCGAAAATATTAAATTTGTAAGACTTAGCAGTGAAGAGTTTGTTGAAGCTTTTTATAAAAAAAGAGAATTTAGAAGAGTAAAAAAAGAGGGTATAAAGCTTGAAGATTATGAGTTTTCGACAATTTTTTTAGACCCGCCAAGGGCGGGACTTGATGATACTACCAAAAGACTCTGTAAAGAGTTTGATAATATTATTTATATCTCATGCAATCCAAAAACTCTATATAGAGATTTAAAAGAGCTTACAAAAAGCCATAATATAAATAAATTTGCTTTTTTTGATCAATTTCCATATACTTACCATTTAGAGTGTGGAGTCATATTAAAAAAATTTAAACATTAAATCTAAAATGCATAACATCACCGTCTTGAACAATATAATCTTTTCCTTCAAGTCTCATTTTGCCTGCTTCTTTGGCTCCCTGTTCACCGCCATATTTTATAAAGTCCTCATAGCTAATAACTTCGGCTCTAATAAAGCCTTTTTCAAAATCCCCGTGTATAACTCCTGCAGCTTTTGGAGCACTCCAACCTTTTTTTATAGTCCAGCTTCTAACCTCTTTAACTCCGGCTGTAAAATAGTTGATAAGTCCTAGCCTATTAAAAGCGGTTCTTATAATCTTATCAAGGCCGCTCTCTTTAACGCCCATCTCATTTAAAAGTTCTTTTGCTTCATCTTCATCTAAACCTACAAGTTCTTCTTCTAATTTCGCACAAAGTTTGATAACGTCAGCTCCTACTTGATCGGCATATTTTCTTACCTCTTTTACATATTCATTATCTTCTATCATAGCCTCTTCGTCTACGTTTGCCCCAAATATTACGGGTTTAGCGCTTAAAAATCTAAGCTCTTTATTTAATATTTTAAAATTTTCGTCATCTTTTAGTTCAAAAGTTCTAACCGGTTTTATCTCTTCAAGATGGGATTTTAGCTTTTTTGCTATGTTTAAAAGAGGCTCAATCTTTTTATCCGCTTTTATCTGTTTATTTAATCTCTCTATTTTCTTTTCAAGTTGGGCGATATCCGCAAAAATTAGCTCACTCTCAATTATCTCGATATCTCTTATTGGATTTACTTCGCCTTCAACATGGGTAATATTTTCATCTTTAAAACATCTAACCATATGCAATATCATATCGGTTTCTCGAATATTACTCAAAAACTGGTTACCAAGCCCTTCGCCTTTACTTGC
>NZ_CEXZHP010000097.1:0-5503 GCF_982775275.1 Nitrosophilus sp. | reverse complement strand
TTTTAAATTTATAAAAACTTTCAAAATTTTTGGCTACATATAACCAGATGGGCCAATTTTGGCACCTTAGCCACTGCTTTTTGACTTTAAGGTTAAATCTGCTCGACTCTCCTGCACCAAGTAACACAAGGGTTAAATCAGACAAAACTCATCCTTTTTCTTAATGTGTTACAAAATTATACACCATAAAAGCTTTTTTTTATCTTTTTTATGTAACATAATGTTGGTAGGAAATTGTAAAATTTGTTAGAATGGATAAAATGGTTGAGTGGTTAAGTGGTTAAGTAGTTGAGTGATTAACTACTCAACCACTTAACCATTTTAACCAATTTAACCATTGTTAACTTTTTTAACAAAACAAAAGGATAGATTATGAGAAGAGAGTGGATTGAAAAAAGAAAAAACGACAAAGTTAAAACGCAGATGTATTATGCAAGAAACAATATTATTACCGAAGAGATGCACTATGTTGCCGCGGTAGAGGGGTTGGATCCTGAGCTTGTTAGAAAAGAGGTGGCAAAAGGTAGGATGATAATACCCGCAAATATCAACCATATACATCAAAAACCGATGGCCATAGGAATAGCCGCAAAATGTAAAATAAACGCAAATATAGGCAGCTCCGCGCTTGCAAGCGATATTGAGGGGGAGGTTGAAAAGGTAAAAGTTTGCCAAAAATATGGTGCCGATACCATAATGGATCTATCAACCGGCGGAGATCTTGACGAGATAAGAAAAGAGGTTATAAAAAATGCAGAAGTTCCTATAGGAACGGTTCCTATCTATCAAATACTTCATGACTGCAATAATAAAATCGAAGATTTAACCATAGATAAAATGCTTGAAGTTATAGAAAGACAAGCAAAGCAGGGAGTTAGTTACTTTACTATACATGCGGGATTTTTGCTAAGATTTATGCCCCTGGTAGCAAAAAGAAAGATGGGTATAGTAAGCCGTGGCGGCAGTTTAATGGCCGCTTGGATGATGCATTATCACAGAGAAAATCCATTTTACGAAGCGTATGATGATATTTTAGATATTTGTAGAAAGTATGATGTAAGTTTGAGCTTGGGAGATAGTTTAAGACCCGGATGTTTGTATGACGCAAGCGATGATGCTCAACTTAACGAATTAAAAGTTTTGGGTGAGTTGACTCTTAGGGCTTGGGAAAAAGATGTTCAAGTAATGATAGAAGGGCCCGGACACGTTCCTATGAATCAGATAGAAAGAAATATCAAAATAGAAAGAGATTATTGTCATGAAGCTCCTTTTTATGTTTTAGGGCCTTTAGTAACCGATATCGCCGCTGGTTATGATCATATCGCAAGCGCAATCGGAGCGGCAATGGCCGGATGGTATGGAGCAAGTATGTTATGCTATGTTACTCCAAAAGAGCATTTGGGTCTTCCTAACGCAAAAGATGTTAGAGAAGGAATAATCGCTTACAAGATAGCAGCACACGCTGCGGATATTGCAAGAGGTAGAAAAGGCGCACGCGATATTGATGACGCTATGAGTGACGCAAGATACAATTTTGACTGGAATAAGCAGTTTGAATTGGCTCTTGATCCCGATCGCGCAAAAGAGTATCATGATGAGACTCTTCCTCAAGATGTATTTAAAGAGGCGGAATTTTGTAGTATGTGCGGACCTAAGTTTTGCAGTTATAAAATAACTCAAACTATAATCGAGGAGCATGGAGCATAATTTTTTAGTTGATTTAAATCAATAAATTTTAAAATTAAATAGGATAAAATTACTCCGAATTAAAACAGAAGGAGCATTTAAATGCTAAACGAACAGATTGTAAAAGAGGTATTAAGCACCGTTACATATCCTGGATTTACGAAAGATATCGTAACTTTTGGATTTGTAAAAAGTGTTGAGGTAGAAAATGATAAGGTTTTAGTAGAGCTTGATATCACTTCAAGCGCCCCCGAAGTTGCAGAGCAACTACGTGATGAAATAACCAAAAAGCTTGAATTGCAAGGGGCTAAAGAGGTAGTTGTGGCTATAAAGCAGCCTAAAATGCCAAAAGAGACTTCAAGCAGAGGTAAAAATATCGCTCCTCAGATAAAAAACTTTGTAATGGTTAGTAGCGGAAAAGGAGGAGTAGGTAAATCTACAACTACGGTCAATCTTGCTATAGCTACCGCAATGCAAGGTAAGAAAGTAGGTATCTTGGATGCTGATATTTATGGACCAAATATTCCAAGAATGATGGGGATAGTTGGCGCTCAGCCGGAAGTTGTGGGCAACAAAGTAAAGCCTATAATGGCTTACGGCGTAGAAGTTATGAGTATGGGGGTTTTAATGGAAGAGGGGCAGTCTCTTATATGGAGAGGCGCCATGATAATGAAGGCTATTGAGCAGTTTTTAAGAGATATTTTGTGGAGTGATTTGGATGTATTGTTTATCGATATGCCTCCAGGAACAGGTGATGCACAACTCACTCTGGCTCAAAGCGTTCCCGTGACTGCAGGCGTAACCGTTACTACTCCTCAGATGGTTAGTTTAGACGATAGTAGAAGAAGTCTTGATATGTTTAAAAAACTTCACATTCCAATAGCCGGAATCGTAGAAAATATGAGCGGATTTATATGCCCAAATTGTAAAACGGAAAGCGATATTTTCGGAAAAGGAACAGCAAACGAAGTGGCTCTTGAATATAACACGTTAGTCCTTGGGCAGATCCCGATAGAGCCGGCTATTAGAGAAGGGGGAGATGCAGGTAAACCCGTAGTTTATCATCATCCAGACAGCGAAACCGCAAAAAGATTTCATAAAGCCGCGGACAATCTTTGGAGATTTATAGAAAAGATTAACGAAGAGGGCGGAGTTAGCAACGAGGCTATTCAGCCTACTACACCTCCGGGTGTGAGTGCTTGCTCAATGAAATAAAATAAAAATCTCTCCGATACTTTCGGAGGGATTTAAATTATAATTTTATCTTCTTATCATCTCTTTTAAAATATAATATTTCTAAACCTTTTAAAAGCGGGTAAAGATGAAAAAACTTCACAAAATTGCCATCTTAAATACAAAAGGCGGCGTTGGAAAAAGCACCGTTAGTATGCAACTAATAGTTCCCTATCTATATAAAAAAAGCAAATCCCCCGTCTCCTATTTTGAATTTGACGATGAAAACGAAGATGCTATAAGCTTTGATAAAAGCAAGCTTATATGGCTTGAAAAGGTTAATGTTAGCGGTGTTGATCTAAGAGAGCAGTTAAGAGATATTTTGCTTTTAGAAAATAGTATATGTATGGATGTTGGGGCGAACAAAACAACAGTTTTTGTTTTAAACGCACTAATTGATAGTGGAATGATTCATGCGCTTGATTTAGTAGTAATTCCTTTGATGGATGGGGAATTGGACGCAGTTAGCGCTATAAACATATATCACCATATCAAAAAGGCAAATCCTGAGATTAAAACTCTATTTGTTTTAAACAGATGGAACGAAAATAGAGAGATAGAGTCGCAGTTTGATCTTTTTTTGGGAGACAAATACGGATTTTTCGATACTAAAGGCGTTATAAACTATATAGAGGAAAAAGATAGAAATTATATAGTTTTAGCTGACAGTGACGCTATAAAATATAGTAGAGGCTTTGGAGTGACTTTATGGGAGCTTTCCAATCAAAAAGAGGATATAGATAAAGAGCTTAAAAAGGCTATTTCAAAAGGAGCGCCAAAAGATTATATTAGAAAGCTTAGTTTTAAAAAGGCGTTAAAAAAAGATTGCGAAATATATAGGGACAAGATCTTGATAAAAGCCTTTGAAAAGCTTGATAAGATCTTATCCGATTAGGCAAATATATCTTCATATCTTTTTTGAAGTTTAATTAGTCTACTTTCTATTAGATCTGTGATTATATCTATTGAAAGATTCTCTTCACTGGCTGTTGTTATATTTGTTTCAAGATCTATTATTTGATCTTTTGCCGCTTCTACAAGTTTTAGCATCTGAGAAAATATAATGGTAAAGCTTCCTCCATCCTGTCCTGTATGGGCCGATTCTATAAGGCCGTTTATATGTATGAAATCGAGCCTATTTACTAAAACGTTTAAATCTTTGATATTGTAAAAAATATTTCTTAATTTTCTTTTTGAGTTATAAACATTATCAGATAGTTTAGTTGCATAATCGTTTAAAAGCTCAAAAAGATCTTTTATATTTTCAATAATCTCTTTTTCTTCCTGGATAGATATCTTTTCATTTACTAGTTTTTGAAGCATCTCTTTGAGAAAATAGTTAACCATATCTATTTGAAGTTTTGATGATAATATATTAAAACTGGTATCTTCTATATCTTTATTGGTATCTTGAATAAGTTTTGATAGGTTGATGATCTCTCTTTCGCTAAATTCAGCGTTTTTTCTCATCTCTTGAGAAAGAGTGGAAAAAGAGACCCCCTCTTTTTTTATTTTATAGCTCTCTATAGAGGCGTTTAGGGACAAAAGCCTTATCTCTTCGGCAAGCTGAAATATAAATTGAGACTTTTTGTTTAGGTCTTTATTCATATCTAAAAAGGTGTTTACTTTTGAATATATTTCGTTAAAATATCTATTTAATCTCAAAAAATTGGTCTGTAAGATACATAACGTATCGGCTAACTCCTCATTTTCTTTGCTTAAAACTTCGTTTGCCATTCCGCATACGAGCATATCTTTATTGGATAGCTTTTCTTCTCTTGATTTTATCTCTTCCAAAAAGATTTTTTTACTAAACTCCTCATAATTTTCAAAGCCGAGCTCTTTTATCTTTTTTAGCATATATTCAAGAGCGGCGTCCATCCCTTCCCTATGTTCATATCTTAATATCTCTTTATAAAAATCTGGTATGATTTTGAAAATCTGTGATGTTGGTTTTAATCTTATAGAGAGGTATTTTTTTATGTTTCCTTCTTTGTCAAACATAGGATAGATACATGCTAAAACCCAATAATAGCTACCGTCTTTTGCCATATTTTTAACATAGCCTACAAAAGGTTTTCCTTGCTTTATAGTAGCCCAGACCGCTTTAAAAACCGCTCTTGGCATATCTGGATGGCGGATGATGTTGTGGTTTTTTCCTATTAGTTCGTTTTTTGGAAATTTTGAAACCCTTACAAATACGTCGTTTCCGCTTAAGATTATCCCTTTTAGATCGGTTGTTGAGAAAAAGAGCTCGTCAATATCAAATTTTGACTCTATATTTTTTGGCTCTATTCCTCTTTTATTGTAGACGTTTTTATACATTTTTAGCCTTTATTTGCCAGTTTATCTTTCTCTTTAGTGCTAACTATAATATATATCTTCATAAGATATGAGATAAGCTCGTTGGCGCTTTTTGCGAGATTGTTGAGTGTTTCAAAAAGTTCGTCGCTTCTATTTTCTTTTTTAAGCCTAATAGCCTCAAAGGCGAGATTGTGAACCTCTTTATGGATAGGCTCAATATCTTTTAAAAGAGAAATGACCTCATCTCCGTATCTTCTTAACTCTTCAAAGGCTTCGTTCG
>NZ_CEXZHP010000096.1:0-5506 GCF_982775275.1 Nitrosophilus sp. | reverse complement strand
TATAATAAAATAAAAACTAAAGAGGAAATTCTTGGAAGCGCATTTATACAATCTCAATATAGAAAGGGCGGTGTTAAGCTCTATTATATTTGATCCTTCCCTTTATGAAGATGTTGCGGCTATTTTAAAACCGGAAGATTTTTATCACCCTTTTCATAAAAATATTTTTGCCGCAATGGAAGAGCTTTTTAGAGAAGATGAGCCCATAGATGAAGAGTTTTTAAAAGAGAAGCTTATATTAAAAAAAGAGTTTAACGAAAACGAGTTTTTAGAAATATTAGCCGCAAATCCTCTATCAAATACCGCCGCTTACGTAAAAGAGATAAAAGAAAAAGCCATAAAAAGAGAGCTTGTGCACCTAACAACAGAGATAAAAAAGCTAACGATTGAGCAGGATCTTCCAGCTACGGATGCGATAGACGAGATACAAAGCAAACTTTATAAAATTACTCAAGAAACAAGTGCAAAAGATTTTAAAAGCTCCATAGAGGTTGTAAAAGAGACGTTAAATCATATCTTAAAAATGAAAGAAAAGGGCAACTCCATTTTAGTTGGCTTAGATACCGGTTTTCATGAACTAAACCTAAAAACTGCAGGTTTTAGCCCAGGAGATCTAATAATCATTGCCGCAAGGCCGTCCATGGGAAAATGTTTAGGAAAAGGGACTAAAGTTTTAATGTATGATGGAACTTTAAAAAATGTAGAAGATGTAAAAGTGGGCGATCTTTTAATGGGAGATGATTCAACTCCAAGAAGAGTTTTATCCATAACATCCGGTAGAGAAAAAATGTATTGGATAAAACAAAACAAAGGGATTGATTATAGGGTTAATGAGTCTCATATTCTTTCGTTAAAGAGAAGTCGAAACGAAGGTTCTCATAAGCATGGCGAAATTTTGAATATATCAGTTAAAGAGTATTTACAAAAAAGCGATAAATTTAAAAGCAATTATAAAGGTTATAAAGTAGCGGTTGAATTTGAAGAAAAACCGTTAGAGATTGAGCCCTATTTTTTGGGGATATGGCTTGGCGATGGAAGAAGTGATGATGTTAGAATTACGGTCGATGATGAAGAAATTGTTAATTATCTAAACGAATATGCAAAGACTCTTGGGCTAAAAGTTAATGTTTATAAAAGCGAAAATAAAACGCCAATATATGCAATTACGGGAGAAAAAGGCGGAGGCAATTCACTTCAAAAAAGATTAAGAGATTTAAATTTATTGGGAAATAAACATATACCTCATAAATTTTTAGCAAATTCTACAAAAAAAAGGTTAGAACTTCTTGCGGGATTAATTGATTCGGATGGGTATTATGATGAAAGTAGTGGCGGTTATGAGATAACACAAAAAGATTTAAATTTGGCCAGACAGATAAAATTTTTATGTGATACGTTAGGATTTAGAACATCTTTGGTTGAAAAAGATGTAAATTATAATAAAGAAAAAAGAAAATATTATAGAGTAAGATTTTTTGGAGATGTAGATAAGATCCCTGTAAAGGTAGAAAGAAAAAAGGCAAAAGGGTGGAGTTGTATTAGATCTTGGAATCAAACGGGAATAAAAGTAGAGTTTGATAAAGTAGATGAATATTATGGATTTGAGATAGATGGAAATAGACTATTTTTACTTGAAGATTGCACGGTTACGCACAATACCGCTTTTAGTTTAAATATTGCTCAAAATGTGCTCGATCATAACAAGGGAGTTGCTATTTTTTCTTTGGAGATGCCAGCAGAACAGCTTTTGCTTAGGATGCTTAGCGCAAAAGCCGCAATACCTCTTCAAAGGCTTAGAGTGGGAAATCTAACGGACGCTGAGTGGAGCGAGATTAGCAGAGTTAGCGATTATATGGCTAGTAGAAAACTTTTTATCGATGATGAGGGACTTATAAATATACATCAATTAAGAGCAAAATTAAGAAAATTAAAATCGACCCACCCAGATATCGAACTTGCTATAATAGACTATCTTCAGTTAATGAGCGGCGGGAGCAATAAAGAAAGACATTTAGAAATTAGTGAGATAAGTAGAAGCTTAAAGCTTTTGGCCCGTGAGTTGGAGATACCTATAATTGCGCTTTCTCAGTTAAACAGATCCCTTGAGAGCAGAGTTGATAAAAGACCGATGCTAAGTGATTTGAGAGAGTCGGGGGCTATAGAACAGGATGCCGATGTTATACTTTTTGTGTATAGAGACGATGTATATAAAATCAAAGAGATGAAAGAAAAAGCAAAAGAGGCCGCAAAAGAGGGTAAAAAGATAGATATCCAAATACCCGAAAAAAAGGTTGAAGAGGCAGAGATTATAATAGGTAAGCAAAGAAACGGTCCTACGGGAGTTGTGAAGCTATATTTTCATAAAGATTACGTAAAATTTGCCCAAGAGGCAACAGAGACGATAAGAGAGTATGAGATAAAAGAGACTCATATAGACATACCTCCGGTATAAGGAAAGATTTGGCTCTTTTAAAAGTCCCTCTTTTTATAAATTTTAAAGAGAGATTTTTATTTTTTTCTTTACTTATTTTTATAGCTTTTTTAAATCTCTTTTTCGAATATCAAAATTATAAAAATTTAATATCAAAAAAATATTATGAAACAACAGCCTCGATCTTGCATCAATATAAGAAAAAAAACCGTTATGTCTTAAAATTAAGATCAGCCGAAGGGTTTGTCTTTTATACTACCTCAAAAGAGGATTTAAAAGATTTGACAGGAAGAAGTGTTGAAATACTCTTGATAAAATCCAAATATAAACTAAATTTTTTGGATTTTTTGAAAAATTTTTATTATGTTAGTTATATAAAAAAGGTTTTGCCAAAATTTTCAGTTAAAGAAAAGTTAGCCAAAACTTTTTTTTCAAATCATAAAAATACCAAAATAAAAGAGCTTTACGGAGCCATTTTTTTATCAAAGCCCATCTCAAAAGAGTTAAGAGAGAAACTCTCTTTTTTAGGGATAAGCCATCTTATAGCTATAAGCGGTTTTCATTTTGGGCTAATTTTTATATTTTTATTTTTTATTTTTAAAACTATATATACTCCACTTCAGCAAAAATTTTTCCCATACAGAAACGGCTATTTTGATATTACGATCCTAGTTTTGGTTTTATGTTTATTATATGCGGTTTTTTTAGGCGAGGTGGCATCTGTTTGGAGAGCCTATTTTATGATAATTGTCGGATTTTTTTTATTATATAGGCATATTGAAATTTTTTCTTTTGAGACGCTCTTTTGGGTTGTTTTGTTGATTTTATCCATTTTCCCAAAATTCATTTTTTCAATCGGCTTTTGGTTATCCGTGAGCGGAGTTTTTTATATATATCTTTTTTTACACTATTTTTCCTATCTTAAAAAGTGGCAGATATTTTTACTTTTAAATTTTTGGATATTTATAGCTATGGTGCCGATAGTGCACTATTTTTTTGAAAATTTTTCCTATTATCAACTTTTTTCTCCTTTTATTACTATGGCTTTTACCGTTTTTTATCCTCTCTCGCTGATTTTTCATCTATTTGGTTATGGAGACATTTTTGATAGTTTGATTGAGATTTTGTTATCTTTAGAGTATGAGAGACTCTTTTTTAAAACTCCCTTTTGGTTTTTGATATTTTATATCTTTTTATCTATAGCTTCAATCTATAAAAAGAGGATCTTCTATCTCCTTATATTCGTCTCCTTTATCTTTTTTATTTATAATATAGCAAAGTTTCAAACCGTATAAAAATATTATCCAAGATATATATATCCATAAAAAGAAAAATAAAATTACGCTCGAAGAGCCGTAAATGGTTAGATATGTTTTACTATAAACTACATAATAAACAAATAGCCCTTTGCCTATATACCATATCAAAGAGGCTACAAAGGAAGATATTGCGGCCGATTTTGCTTCAATTTTTGTGTTAGCGGAAATTATATATGTGATAAAAAATAGTCCCCAAATGATTAAATATGGAAAAATCGATAAAAAATTTATCCAATTTGTATATTCAAACTGGTTTAGTAGTTTTTGTATCTGATTTGAGAGATAAAAAGATAGCGCAAGGGCAATGGGACCTAACGTAACAAGTGTCCAATATGTAGTGATAGATTGCCAGATACCTCTTTGTTTTGTTTTAAAAATCTTATTTACGATAAATTCATAATTTTGAAAAAACATCAAAGAGGCAAAAATGACAAATACAAAACCGATAATTCCAAGTTTTTCGCTATTTTGCAAAAAACTCTCAAGATATTTGGTTACGGTTTCTTGATGTGTTGGCATAAGATTTGAAAATATAAACTCCTTTATTTTTTCATAATATTCGTTAAATGAGGGCATTTTGGTAAAAAGGGAAAAAGAGACTAATAGAAGCGGAATAATAGAAAAAATTGTATGAAAACTTAAAGATGAAGCATATAAGGTGATATTTTCGTCGTAAATTTTTTTAAAAAAAATTAAAATTTTTTTATACAAAACGCACCTTTAAGTTGATTTTTTATATGGTTTAACTTTGCTCATTCAATAAACGTGCAACCTCTTTTGCGTGATAACTGATAATTATATCGGCCCCAGCCCTTTTGAAGCTTAGCATAGTCTCCATCATAACTTTTTCATAATCTATCACACCGGCTTTTGCCGCCATTTTAAGCATAGAGTATTCGCCGCTTACGTTATAAACCGCTAAAGGTAGCTTGCTATTTTCTCTAATATCTCTTACTATATCAAGATAGGCTAAAGCCGGTTTTACCATCAAAATGTCCGCTCCCTCAGCCTCATCTTCAAGGCTTTCTAAGATCGCTTCTCTTCTATTTGCGGGATTCATCTGATAACTTCTTCTATCTCCAAAACTTGGTGCTGATTCGGCAACGTCTCTAAAAGGTCCGTAGTAGCTGCTTGCAAATTTTGTTGAATAGCTCATTATGGGAAGATTTACAAACCCTTCATTATCTAAAGCCTCTCTTATTGCGCTAATCATCCCATCCATCATTCCGCTCGGGGCTATCATATCGCTTCCAGATTTTGCGTGGATTATCGCTTGTTCTTTCAAAATTTTTAATGTGGCGTCGTTATCTACCGTTTTTAAAACGGGATCTAAAATACCGCAATGGCCGTGATCTGTATATTCGCAAAAACAAAGATCGGTAACTACAAACATATCTGGATGGGCTTTTTTTATCTCTTTTAAAGTTGAGGCGATTACTCCATGCTCGCATAGCGCGTCACTTCCTATACTATCTTTTACTTCAGGGATGCCAAAAAGTATAATCGCTCTAATTCCAAGCTTTTTTAACTCTTCGCACTCTTTTAATATATAATCGCAGCTCATTTGATAAACGCCCGGCATCGATTCTATCTCTTTTTTATAATTTTCCCCGCTTTTTACAAAAAGAGGATATATAAAATCGTTTACGCTTAAATTCACTTCTTGGACAAGGTCTCTTAAAACCGGATTGATTCTAAGTCTTCTAAATCTTTTGAACATAATTTTTCCTTTCTATTTTCTAACATAACAATTCAA
>NZ_CEXZHP010000095.1:2877-5531 GCF_982775275.1 Nitrosophilus sp. | reverse complement strand
GAATACATATTATGATTATCCGGTCTTTTTACAATAGATCTTCCCGGAGTTGGAGGGATTGAGAGGGTAACGGCTTCCATACCTCTAACCGTTCTTGTTCCTGTTGCGTATAGATTTGTAAATAAAAGGCTCTTTTTTATCAGTTTATCCAAATTTGGAGTGAGATGTTTTTTGTTCCCAAAAGTTCCTAAAAATTCCGCGCTTAAACTTTCTACCATAACTAAAATTACATTATATCTTTTCTCTTCTTTGCTATATTTTACCAATCTTGTTATATTTGAATCTAAAAATGTTGAATTTTTAGTTTTTAAAAGAGTTTTTAAATTGCTTATTACATACTCTATCGGTAAAGATTTATAAAACTCATCATATTCAAGAACATTATTTCTAAAAGCCGCAAAAAGTTGGTAAATTCCATTCTCTTTCAAATTTGTTTCATATCTGTTTTTTGTTTTACTTAATGAGTCGTCAACAAAGATAAAAGCTAATACCGGCAATAGCAAAATAAAAAAACCTCTTGAAAATCTTTGCTTAAACTTTATTTTATGTTCTATCTCATAATCTAAAAAAGGTTTTACTATCCAAAACAGAAACAAAGAAATAACAAAAATAGAGGTTAAAAGCATAGGAACAGGATAAGATTCTCTTATATTTCCTATAACTTCATGAGTATATACAAGATAATCAACTGCTATAAAATTAAATCTAACACCAAACTCTTCCCAAAAAAGATATTCTGCTACCGCGTCAAAGCCTAAAGAGTAGATTACAACAAAAAAGAATAGATATGTTAAGTATTTATGATATTTGGAGTGAAAAAATTTATTTGGAATAAAAATTAGATATAAAACAATAGGAATAGACCAGTATATTGTGCTTATTATGTCGTAAAATAGCCCTACAGAGTAAATTTTTAGTAAATTGACTATAGAGTGGTTAATTTCACTCCAAACCCAGATAACAAAAACTGTTCTTATAATAAATGAATAAGCTAGAAAAATAGCAAAAAATATCCATAAAAGTTTAAATCTTGATTTAAAATATAGTTTCATTTTTTACCTAACAAAATATTTTTGAGCGTCAGCTTTTTTTTCAAAAGGGCTAACTTTATATACTTCATCCCCTATTTTTACCTCATAAATTTCATTTGGCTTTGCTTTAGAGTATGTAAGGGCGATTTTAGCGGCAAGCTCTTTATCTTTTTTTGAGGTGTTTTTAGTGATTATGCTTAATGGCCCAGGAAGAGGTAAAGAGAATTTGATATATTTTGATAAATTCATCTCTTTTATTTTTTGATTTTCCTCTTTGTTTCTGCTAACTATTAATTTCGCATTATCGGGAAGTCTAAAATGTCTCCCCCATTTTAATACATCTATATCCTCTAAATCAAATTTATCAAAATTTATATGATCTTTTATTTTTTTTGAGAAATTTTCATCAGTCAATAAACATCCGCCACTTGGAGATTCATAATTTTCTATCCCCCACTTTTTTGCTAACTTCATCTGAACTTCTCTGCTTCTTCCATGGATATCTAAAAGTTTTTCTCTATCAACCCACCCTTTTTCTTCCGGTATAGTAATAGGAAGAAGTTTTGCGCTAAGAGGTCTAAGTATTAGTCTATCGGCGGTGCTTAGCTCTTCTACCTTTTTAAGTGCGTCCATTCTTTGGCTCATAGGTCTTTGCCCGGCAACTTCTCCGCTTATGATAAATTTTGCTTCATATTTTGGCAAAAGCGCTTTAGCGACTCTTATCATATTTGCGTGGCAATCGATGCAAGGGTTAAAATTTTTTCCGTAGCCATATTTTGGATTAAATAATATATCTTTTATAAATTGATCTTTTATATTAATTATTTCAAGTTTTGCTCCGATCTTATCTGCGATGTTTTTAAGATATTTTTGTTTTTCATTTTCTGCTTTTGTGCCAAATCCGGTATCAAAATATAAACCTATCACTTCAATATCTTGTTCAATTATTAGCTTCATAGCAAGCAGACTATCAAGTCCACCGCTAAAAAGGGCTAAGGCTTTTATTTTACTCATAAATTATCAACTCTCCTTTTTTTAATCTTGTGATTATATCTTTATATTTTCTTATTTTAAAGCTTTTCTCTTTGAAAGAGACATCTCTTTTTTTAATAAGATTTTTTAATTTTTGTTCATAGAATTTTATCAAAAAAGTTAATAACTCACTTTTTAATTCCTCCTCATTTTCATATATTTTTATATCATCATCGACCATTATTCTCATAAGTTTTGGATGATCATATTTTTCTTCTAATAGATATCCAAACTCCTCTTGATGATATGTAAAATGATTTTTATCTATATAGTCTAAAATAGTATTTAAAAATTTAGGCTTTACAAGAGCTGTTTTTATTATAGTTAACTCTTTTGTATCGCTTTTTTGAAAATTTTGCAAATTTGAGTTTTTATATTTTTTTGACAAAATTACTCTTGATGGAGAAATATTTAATAAAGCGGCAATATAGTTTTTATATTCATCCTGTAATACTAAAGATAGAGTTTTTATAAACTCAACCATCTCGTTTAAAGCTTTCTCTTTTTGTAAAGGGTTGTTTATATCATATGAAGAGGCTATATGCTCTAAAACAAACTCTATAAAAGGTTTTGGATGCCTAAACATATTTT
>NZ_CEXZHP010000095.1:1630-2777 GCF_982775275.1 Nitrosophilus sp. | reverse complement strand
GCTATATGCTCTAAAACAAACTCTATAAAAGGTTTTGGATGCCTAAACATATTTTGAAGCTCTTTTATTTTGCCATCTTTTACCATGTCTGCAGGATCTTTATCATTCATAAAAAGAACTACTCCACCTTCTATATCTGATGAAGCAAGCATTTTTGAAGCTTTTAAAGCCGCGGCGATTCCAGCTTTATCTCCATCATAGGCCAATATAATTTTTGGCTCCCCCCTTCTTAAAAGAGGTAGGTGCTCTTTTGTAAGAGCTGTTCCAAGGGTGGCAACCGCATTAGAAAAGCCTGCTTGATGAAGCATTATTACATCTAGATAACCTTCGGTTATTATTATAGATTTTGTTTTGAAAATCTTATCTTTTGCTAAATGGTATCCATATAAAAGTTTTGATTTGTTAAAAAGTTTAGTTTGCGGCGAGTTTATATATTTTGCAGGATGGTTAGATATGGTTCTTCCTCCAAAACCGACCAATTGATTATTTGGAGAGTATATTGGAAAAGTTATTCTCTCAATAAATCTTGCATAAACTCTATCTTTATCTAAAGCTAAAACTCCAGCTTCTATGGCTTCTTGAAATGGTATATGCATCTTTTTCAAAAAACTTAATGTCTCATTTGAACTTGGAGCATATCCGATTTCAAACTTTTCTATGCTTGATTCGTAAACACCCCTATTTTTAAGATATTGCGTAGCCTCTTTATTGAGATCGAGCATCTTTTTATAAAACTTGTTAATCTCTTTTAAGATTTTATTTAAATTGTTAAAATTTTCTTTGTTATCGCTATAATTTAAATGGATATTAAACATTGAAGCAAGTTTTTCTATAGCTTCAGGATATGATAATTTTTCATATTCCATAACAAACTTTATAGCATCTCCTCCAATACCGCATCCAAAACAGTGAAAGATCTGTTTTGAAGGACTTACTACAAAACTTGGAGTATCTTCATTATGAAAAGGGCATAAAGCTTTATAATTTGCTCCACTCTTTTTAAGCTCTAAATAGTTGCTTATAACATCTACTATGTCTATGGTCTGTTTTAACTGTTCAATTGATCTTTTATCTATCATATATAGATTATAGCAAAAATTGTAGCTAAGAGGTTAAATGGTTGATTTTGGTTAAAATGGTTGAGTAG
>NZ_CEXZHP010000095.1:0-1530 GCF_982775275.1 Nitrosophilus sp. | reverse complement strand
GGTAAGAGAGGATTCGATTCCAAATTCCTAATTCCCAATTCCCATTTACCAATGTCCAATGTCCAATGTCTAATATCTAATATCAATTTTACTTTTTAATTGTATAATTATTTAATAAAAATATCGAGGGTGTATTTGGATAATTTTTTGCTTGAATATAGAGATCCGCTTTTTGGGATATTGATTTTTTTAATTCTCGTTTTTATTGTTTCTTTTTTTAGTTACTGGTGGGCATATTATAAAAAAAAAGAACAAGAGAGCGAAATTGCCAGATTTTTTTCCAAATTTGAAGAGAATGCTGATGAAGAGATTTTAAATATTCAAAACGAAAAAGATACGAAAAAGGCTTTTTTACTTCTTGCGACAGCTTATGAAAAAAGCGGCGATTTTGAAAAGGCAATCGCTATATATTTAAATCTTTCAAAAACTTGTAAAAAAATAGAAGATAAACAGCTTTTACTAAAAAAGCTCGGCTTTATCTATTTTAAAATAGGTTTTTTAGCCAAATCTAAAGAGATTTTTTTAGAGGTTTTAAAATTTTTCCCAAGAGATAAGGAAGCCTTAAAATATCTAATGGTTATTTATGAAAAATTGCAACAGTATCAAAGAGCTTTAGAGGTTTTGGAGTCCTTAGAAGAAAGTGGTGCAGAAGAGATTGAGAGCTATTATCTTAAAGCTTTAACTCTTGTTAAAGGTTTTACTACAAATTATGATGAATTAATAGATATTTATAAAAAAGAGCCTAGTCTTGTTAGGTTAATTTTTGAATATCTTTTTAAAAATTCTCCAAAAACCGCTTGGGAAAATTTAAGAAAAGAGGATTTTGTAAAAATTGGAGATATTTTATGGTCTTTGCCTAAGGATAAAATAGATTTTGATAGGGTAAAAAAAGATAGATTTTTATCAGATCTATATAGCGCAAAAAAATATATAGATATATCAAAAGAGAGCAAAATTTTTGAATTTGATGTTTTGATAAATTTAAAAAAAGATATAGCCACTTTAGACTTTGAATATTTTTGCGTAAAATGTAAAAATATATTTCCGATTCCCTTTTATAGATGTCCTAACTGCTTAACTCCAAAGGGTGCATATGCGGAGTTTATCCTAACAAAAAAAAGAGATGTTAATGAAGAAAATATATCTATTTAGTGACGGCTCTTCTCTTGGAAATCCAGGACCTGGCGGATATTGCGCAATTCTTAGATATAAAAATCGCGAAAAAATAGTAAAAGGCGGTGAGAGAGAAACAACAAACAACAGAATGGAGTTAAAAGCGGTAATAGAGGCTTTAAAGCTACTTAAAGAGCCTTGCGAAATAGAACTTTACAGCGATTCAAACTATGTAGTTAACGCAATAAATAAGTGGTTGGATGATTGGGTTAAAAGAGATTTTAAAAAAGTTAAAAATGTAGATTTATGGAAAGAGTTTTTGAAATATGCAAAACCCCATAAAATCAGGGCATATTGGGTAAAAGGACATAGCGGTCACAAAGAAAATGAGATATGTGATAAAATTGCAAAAGAGGA
>NZ_CEXZHP010000094.1:0-5584 GCF_982775275.1 Nitrosophilus sp. | reverse complement strand
TACTTTTATAAAAGATACCGATTTTTCAAAAATAAAAAAATATATAAAACTTTTTGAAGGAAAACACGATTTTAGATATTTTATGAAAAGCGGCAGCGATGTAAAATCAACTATTAGAAATATATATAAAGCAGATATTTATAGATATAAAAAATATTATATATTTTATTTTGAAGCCGATGGATTTTTAAGAAGTCAAATTAGAATGATGGTAGATTTTTTGATAAAAGTTGGAAAAAACAGCTTATCAAAAGAGGATCTTATAACACAGCTTGAATGTAAAGAGAGGCTCTCTTCTACTTTAGCCCCTCCTTATGGATTATATCTTTGCAAAGTCGTTTATTAGATAAAAGCCGCGCTCATATATCCTACAACGGCGCTCTCATTTGCGCTTGCATCAGCGCTTGTTCTATAATCTAAAATTTTTGGTTTAAGTTGCAATTTTTTTGCAGCAAGTATTATAGCTTCTACCCCTATCTTCCCGCAAGCTTCGCATCCTTTATGAAGATAACTCTCATCCAAATCATGAACCGCTTTTAAACAGTAACTATCTAAAACTTCCGCCTCTTTTAAAGGATAGTAGTGACTAAGATCGGTGCTTATTACTATGGCGTTATCTTTGTCGCTCAATATTGCTTCGCAAATTTTTGAAAGGTAAAAAGGATCTAAATCTCCATAAACCATCTCTATTACTTGCGTATGGGGAAGATAATGTTTTATAAAAGGCATCTGAACCTCAGTGCTATGCTCTAAATGAGCGGACTTTATAAATTTTATATCAAAAAGAGAACTTAGATGGTTCAAATACTCTTTATCTATCCCAAGATCTCCGCACGGAGTTTCAAAACTATCATAAAAACTACCGCTAATTCCATCTAAATATACTCTATGGCTTGGACCGATAACCACTACCCTTTTTGGATTTGAGTTTTTTAAAACTCTATGGGCGAAATTTGCCGTAAAACCGCTATAAATATACCCAGCATGAGGAGCGATAATCGCTCTTGGAGATATATTTAAAACCTCTTTATTTTTAAGAGCCTCATTTAAAATCATATTATACTGCTCTATCATAGACTCTATTTCATTACAATCTTCCGGATAAAAACTCCCAGCAACAGCCATTACTCTTTTCATAACATACTCCTATTTTATTAATAAACAAGCCTGTTATAAGTATAATACAAAAAACTATTATCTTCAATAGAGGAAAAATGAATATAAAAAGCGGTTATTTTAAAAATTATCTGTTTATATTGATAATCATTACTTTATATAGATTTTTTGTTCTTTTAACATCAAACGTCGATCTATATATGGATGAGGCATATTACTGGTATTGGAGCAAGGATTTGGATTTTGGTTACTATTCAAAGCCTCCCATGATCGCTTGGATAATAGCTTTGTTCACCTCTATATGCGGTGATAGCGAATTTTGCGTAAAACTTCCCGCTTTAATAATATACCCCTTTACATCAATTATCATCTATTTTATAGCCAAAGAGCTTTTTAACGAAAAAATCGCTTTTTGGAGCGCTCTATCTTTTATAACCCTTCCCGCAGTTTCGATGTCGAGTCTTATTATATCAACCGATGTTGTGCTTTTGTTTTTTTGGAGCTTGACTTTATATCTTTTTATAAAAGCTATAAAAACAGATAAAGATATATATTGGATATTGGCCGGCTTTAGTGCCGGTTTTGGGCTTTTAAGCAAATATACGATGATTATTTTTGTAATCAGCGTCTTTTTATATCTATTTTTTTCAAAAGAGTATAAAAAGCATCTAAAAAATATAAAACTATATCTAACTATGGCTTTAGCGGCACTTGTTTATCTTCCAAATCTTATATGGAATTATAATCACCATTTTGTAAGTTTTGTGCATACAAAAGAGATAAGCGAGATAGATAGGGACCTTTTTCATTTTAATAAGATGCTTGAGTTTTTAGGAGCTCAGTTTGGTGTATTTGGACCTATATTTTTTGGGATTTTGCTATATCTTATTTTTAAGATGTTTATAAAAAATGAAAGTTATAAACTTTTATACTTTTTTTCGGTTCCTTTTCTTTTTATTATTACGATGCAAAGTTTTTTAAGTCGAGCTTTTGCAAACTGGGCGGCCCCAACATATATAGCCGCTACCATCTTTGTAGTTGCTTATTTGATATATAAACAAAGATACAAACTTTTAAAAACGGCAATTGGCATAAATATAGCTCTTGCTTTGTTATTTTATCATTATCACTTTTTAACGGATCTATTCAATATTGAGCTAACCTCTAAAAATGATCCTTATAAAAGAGTGCTTGGATGGGAAGAGGTGGCAAAAAAACTAAAACCATTTCTCTTAAAATATCCCAACATAAAACTTCTATTTGATGATAGAAAACTTATGAGCGAAATGATATTTTATATTAAACCTCATCCTTTTGACGCTATTATGTTCAATCCAAAACAAAAATATAGAAACCATTTTGATCTTGTAACAGATCTTCAAAAACATATAGGCGAAGATTTTATATTTATAACAAAAAGAAAAAATATAGATGATGTAAAAAAGAGATTTAAAAAAACGATTTTTTTGGGTAAAGTGGAAGTGCCTTTATACAAAGATTTTAAAAGAGTCTATTATGTATATTATATGAAAGAGTTTATAGGATATTAAATTGAAAAAAAACATTTTTGTAAAAATTGATAGGTTTGATATTTTTATAATTTTTTTATTTTTTTTATCGGCAATTTTTTTTATTTTATTTCCTCAAATAGATATAAATTTTAGCTCTCTTTTTTATAAAGAGGGGGTTGGCTTTTATTTAAAAAACGAAATTTTTGCAAAAATCATATATAAATTTACTATCATATCTATTGAGATTTTTGCTATGGCGCTTATGATTTTTTTAATTTTGGAGATAGCTTTTAAGAAGGACTTTTTTAATATAAAAAAAAGGGCTATAATATTTTTACTTTTATCTTTGTTTTTAGGTCCTGGAATTTTAGTAAATACGATTTTTAAAAATAGTTGGGGAAGAGCAAGACCCGCGCAGATAAAAGAGTTTGGAGGAGATAAAAAGTTTACTCCGGCTTTTATAAAAACCGATCAATGCGAAAAAAACTGCTCATTTCCCAGTGGGCACGCCGCGGCGGCCTTTTATTTTTTGTCTTTGGCTTTTTTATTTAAAAATAAAAAAACAAAAAATGCTATAATTGCCGCGGCTCTTTTTTGGGGTGTTCTTGTTGGATTTGTTAGAATCATTCAAGGAGGCCATTTTTTAAGCGATGTAATATTTAGCGCTTTTTTCGTATATTTTGCCGCTAAATTTAGCTATTATCTTGTTTTTAAAAGAGGTAATAAATGAAAAAATTGTCCGTTGTGATTCCTGTGATGAATGAAGAAGAAAATATTAAGCCCCTTTTTAAAGCTTTAAGAGAGGCTTTAGAAGGTATTGATTATGAACTAATTTTTGTAGATGACGGATCTACTGACAAAACAGTTGAGATGATAAAAAAAGAAGCTGACGATAAAGTTTTGCTTATCGTTTTTAACAGAAATTTTGGACAAACCACAGCTATGGCGGCGGGAATCGATGCGGCCAAGGGAGAGCTTATCGCTACGATTGACGGAGATTTGCAAAACGATCCAAGAGATATCCCTATAATGATGGAAAAACTTCAAAAAGAGGGATGGGACGTAGTAGCGGGCATTAGAGCAAAAAGAGAAGATAGTTTTTTACTTAGAAAAATTCCCAGCAAAATCGCCAACTGGATCATAAGAAAAACTACGGGAGTTTATATAAGCGATTATGGCTGCACTTTAAAACTTTTTAAAAAAGATGTGGCAAAAAATCTGGGGCTTTACGGAGAGCTTCATAGATTTATTCCGGTGCTTGCAAAGATGTATGGCGCTAAAATGACTGAGATGCCCGTTCGTCACCATCCAAGAATTCACGGAGTTAGCAAATATGGAATAGGAAGGACTTTTAAAGTAATAAGCGATCTTTTACTTATGCTTTTTTTTCAAAGATACGCAAACAAACCGATGCATCTTTTTGGAACCCTTGGATTTGGAATGTTTGGTTTGGGAATGCTAATAAATCTATATCTTTTTATATTGAAAATTTTTGGAGAAAGTATAGGAACAAGACCTCTTTTGATCTTGGGAGTAATGCTCACTCTTGGAGGTATTCAACTAATTACAACGGGATTTTTGGCTGAAATAATGATGAGAACCTATTATGAATCTCAAAATAAAAAACCTTATGTAATAAAAGAGCTTTTTAGAGGCAAAAGAAAAAATTGAAAAAGATAAAAATCTTAATAAAAATATTTCTATCTCTTTTTCTTATTATATACGTATTATCAAAAATCGACATTCAAAAACTCATTTTTATATTAAAAGAGTCAAACATATTTTACCTTTTTCTCTCATTTATATTTTATAACGTCTCAAAAATTGTTAGTTCTATTAGATTAAATTACTATTTTAAAGATATAGGCATAAATCTAAAAGAGAAAAAAAATCTCATTTTATACTATATTGGGATGTTTTATAATCTCTTTCTACCTGGAGGTATAGGAGGTGACGGATATAAGATATATCTGTTGAGAAAAAGATTTGACACCCCATTGATAGATCTTGTCAACGCTACTATTTTAGATAGATTAAGCGGCCTTGTAGCACTTTTGTTTTTGGCTTTGATTCTTTTTCTTTTTAGCTCTTTTTCGAAAATATTTTATCAATACAACTATTATGCTATTTTTTTGGCGATAGTTTTATACCCTATTTTTTTGTATATACATAAAAAAATCTATAAAAAATTTTCTACATATATTGCAAAAACTACGATATTAGGGATTTTTGTGCAAATTTTGCAACTAATTAGCGCATTTTTCATTATAATCTCTTTACCTGGCAAAATAGATATGTTAGACTTTTTAACTCTTTTTTTAATCTCCAGCGTAGTTTCGGTTTTGCCAATAACCTTTGGAGGAGTAGGAGCAAGAGAGGTTACCTTTTTATATGGAGCCAAAATTTTAAATATCAACCCCTCTTTTGGTATCGCTTTTTCTTTCGAATTTTTCTTGATAACGGCACTCTCTTCAATGATAGGCGTTTTTTTTATCCATAAAAAAATCTAAAATTTTTAAAAAATCTATTTTATTGCTCAAACCCAACACTTTTTTGTATCAAAAAGTATAAAATCGGCTTTTTCACCCTCTTTTATAACACCTTTTTTTAAGTTTAATATTTTTGCGGGATTTTTGGATGTTAGTTCGACTATATCTTTTAATGTTAAGATATCTTTTTTAACAAAATTTTCGTAAATCTCTTTTAAATAATCACCAATTGAGTCAACACCATAAGCCGCCTCATCAAAACTTATATCTTTTTGAACAACCGATTTTGGAGAGTGAAGGGATGTTAAGATATCGATATCTTTGTTTTTTAGATATTTTAGTAGTTGCTTTTGATTGTTTTCATCTTTTAAAGGAGGATCTATTTTTGCCGAGGTATTGTATCCAAGACACTCTTTATCTGTTTTTAAAAGATGGTGCAAAGATACTTCGCAAAAAACTTTTACTCCC
>NZ_CEXZHP010000093.1:0-5633 GCF_982775275.1 Nitrosophilus sp. | reverse complement strand
TCCCAGTATCAGCGTGGGGAATATCGTAGGGAGTAATATTTTCAATATTTTATTCCATTTTCTATTTTTTTGTGCATTTAAGATATATAGATTTAAAAAAGTTATATTTTTTGTTTTGTGAAAATATCTTAATGCTAATTCTTCTCCTTTTTGGAACATATTTTTTTCATAATAAAATTTTATAAGTTGAGTTATATAGTATAAGTTTGTATTAGGATATTTTGCCAATTTTTTTAACGCCTCAAATGAAGTTTTTTTATCATTTAGAAGTTTTGAAAAAAGGTAGAGATTTTCTAAATAGTAAGGAGTTTCATTATCCACTTTTTTTAAAATCTCGTAAGCTTTGTTAAACTCTCTTTTTATAAAAAGGTATTTAGCCAATTTTATCGAGATTTCCGTTGGTAAATAGTTATAATCTTTTGCAAATCTATTTGCAGTTATTAATAGTTGTTTATTATTTGAATTCATTTTATAAAAATGCATCAATTTTAATAGATACTCTTTTTTAGAAAAAAGATATTTAAATTTTTTAATATATTCAATTGCTTGATCATATTGCGCTTCATAAGTAAGAATATCTAGTAATTTTTCAAAACTTTTTTTATCCCCTTTTGACGCTTTTTTTAATAAGATTTTTTTAGCGATATCGTATCTATTTAAAGCAAGAGCAAGTTTTAAACAGATATCTTCATATTTTCTTATTTTGTATTTACTATATAAAATGTAGTAATGTTTTAAAGCAATATCGCTTTTTTTATTCCATAAAGCTATTTTTGCTAGCCATTCTCTATAATATATATTTTGAGGATCATACTTTTCAACGACTCTTTTTACAAAATCGTATGCACTTTTAATATCGTTGCTATATAAAAAAGATTTCAATATTAAATCAAACTCTTCATTTTTACCAAAAAGGTTGATAACCAAAAGAAAAATAACAAAAAATCTTTTCATTATTTTAACCTTTTTGCGATATCTTTTGATATTTTATTTGCAAGAGTTAGCTCCTCTAAAGCCAAAGCCGTCTTAAGCATAAAAATAGCACACTCTTTGTCGTGAATAAAAAGGTTTTTATACATTTTTATATATTTTATCGCTAAATCTTTTTTGTTACCCCATAATGATACTTTAATAGCTTCCATAAAAAATCTTTTTTTGTTTTTGAAATCTTTTGATCTGATCATAGCTTCTATGTATCTTTTTGCTCCTATTTCATAATCTTTATATAAAATAGAAAACATTGCGCTTTTTTGAAGCCATTTAAGAGATTTTTCTTTATCTATCTGAGCTAAGTTATAATATATATTTGAAGCTTTTTTATACTCTTTTGTATGGATATAAATATTTGCAAGGTCAAATAGATAAATTTTTTTATGTAAAGGATCTTTTTTAATCAAATTTTGAAGATATTTTTTTGCTTTTTTATAATTTTTTGTTTGCATAGATATCTTGTAGGCATTTTTAATCCATTTGAGATCATTATTATTTTTTATGATCTTTTCTATAGAATTTAATGCTATCTGATATAACTCAAAGGATAGAGCCTCTTTATAGATATATTTGAGTTGTTTAGTTTTTTTTGTGTTTTTTATCAAATTATTCAATATATTTTCTATCTCTTTTTTTATAAAGCCTCTCTTTTTTTCATCTTTTGTTAAAAAATATTCTGTTTTGACAAGTTTATATTTTAAAAACTCTTTTTTAGAAAAATTTGGAAAATTTTTATAGATAGTTTCAAGCTCATTTTCTGCTTTATCTATTTTTGAAGTATTAAGATATTTCTCAAATAGTACAAGATGAAGTTTTAGATCGATATCATGATATTTTTTTATATTTTCGATATATTTAATTATTAGGTTATCATCGCCTTTCTCTTTTAAAATGAGTTCAACTATCTTATCTTTTGGAAATAGTAGATATAACAAAGAGGCAATTATAAAAATAAATCCAACAATTTCATACCATTTAAATATCTTTTTATCGATTAAATTATTTGCAGGAAAACTCAATCTTCACCTCTTTACTATTTTTATATTTTATATTTATGATCTCATTACTTTTATCTTTTTTATATCCAAATTGAGGAATTATTTTATAACTACATTTTTTTGGCAAATAAAACGAAATTTCTATAGGCAAATATGATTTAAATTTGAAATAGTTTTTTTCTTCGTTGATTAAAATTGCGTTAGAGTTGACAATATAAGGTTTATTATTTTTGTTTTCGTTAAAAAAAAGTGTATATTTTCCTTTGTTATTTAAATGAATATAAAAATTGTTATGTTTTTTATAATATCCTATAATATTTTTTGATTGTATTAGATCTGGCTTTTTAGCATATCTTATGGTTTTTATATTTTTATCTGTGACTATTATCCATCCGTTATCTTTTTTTGCTATAACGCTATTTTCATAGTCTAAAACTCTTTTTATCCACATTGAGGCATACATTGGTGTAATCTTTTGTTTTAAGGCCCATTCATAAACTCTTTTTAAAGCATTTAAAGATGCTTTTTTTGATGCGGAATAAAAATGATAATATATATTTATCGGTTTTATCCTTTTAGGAGATTCCGTTTTTTTAAATGTTTCAATGACTTTTATATATCCTCCGAAATTTTTCCAATCATCTGTAAAAACATTTTCATTTTGAACGGCAGCATATACTTGAAAATATTCGCCTCTATATAATCCAAGAGGAGATATGTAAGATAGCCATGGATTTTCATCGGTAATAGTGGTATCGCCCCCGTTAATATTTAAAATATTGTTTTCATAGCAAAGTTTTAGTGCTTTTTTTGAGGGAAGGCAATCTCCGGTCCAAAAAAAGAGTTTTGTTTTTTTCCCTTTTGGAAGAAGGGAATCTACGAATTTTATTGAATCTAAAATTTCTCTTTTTAAATCAAATTCATAATTTTTTATTGGAAGATTATAACCTTCTTCTTTATTTTCCATCCTACTCCACTTAAAAGGGTGTGTGAAACTATGGCTTGCAGGTTCTATATAAGGGAGTTTATATATCATTTTGGCAATATTTAATAATTTATGAGAATCTTTTGGATAAAGCCCATTAGGCGATATTTCACCTTCTATTACGGATATAGAATGTGGAATTTTATATTTTTTTAATATTTCGTCATATAAAACTTCAGCGGAAAATTTTTGGTTTTTAAAATACGCTTTTTCCATAAATCCATCACCGTCTATATGAATAAACAGAATTCTTCTTCCATTTTCGGTGGTAGTATCTAAAACCGGAATATCTGGCAATTTCAAAGAATTTTTGAAAAAAACAAAAGGATCTATAACCCATAAATTATTACTAAAAGCCGTATATGTAGCACTTCCAGGTAGAGCAAAACCTCCCCATTTAGTTATAGCCGCGGCGCTTAATATTTTTTTATTTGCTTTTACTCCTACAATATTTTTTATCTCTTTTGAATACAATAAATACTCAGTATCTTGAAGTAACGGAATTGTTTCAAAGTTGGCAATTTTATCAAGAACTAAGGAGTGATTTTTATTTATATTATTAACTTTACTTAATCCCAATTTTTCAAAATATTTGTCATTTTCAAAACCAAAACCGTTTATAAATAAAAATTTTACTTCTTTTTTGATATTTTTATATATCCAATTAAACCACTCTTTTTCATTTTCTACTCTATTTTGCTCAAAAGCAACTATTACACCGGCGTATCTATCAAAAATATTTTCTTTTGGAAGTCCCTTTTTTTTGATATTCCAAAGTTTAGGTATAAAACCCATATACTCTAAAGGCATAGAAAATAGCGAATGAGCTTCTGTTTCGTTTTTTGGCAGATCACTATAATATAAAATCAATACTTTTCTTGGTATATATTTTATATTGCTAATTCCAATATTATCTAATTGGATATTTGATATATATGGGATAAAACCGTAAAAACTTATCTTTTTTGCGATTTTTTCTCCCTCTTTAAACGGGGGATTTAGATAGTCCACTACAATTACGGGTTTTTCCTTTTTTATTTGATTCAATTTTGCTAACAACCAATTTCTGTCCTCTTTTGCAACTTTTTTTATCTCCATCGTTTTAGTATCAACGCCGCTATATAAAGATTCTACCAAAAGTGCGTCTATGCTATTTTTTATATTGTGATAAATTTCAAAGCCTCTATTTATAATTATCAATTTATTTGGAAATCTTTTTTTACATTGATTTATAAAATAGCTCAAGGCTTTTTCGTACTCTTTTTTTTCTTTTTGGTTTTTTAAAACTATCTGATATGAATCCAATGTATCAAACATAAATCCATCATATTTTTCAAGAGATTTTAATTTTTTAAATAGATAATTTTGATAATTTTTATCTCTTATATCTAAAATATAGCTATTCCAATCCCTGTTTTTTCCAATAACCCATTTTTTATTTACCTTATCATCAAATTGAGCTTCTTCTAAACTGATATAAGCAAAAACTTTTGCCTCTTTTTTATATTTAGATATGTTTTTTATATTTTTTGGTTCAACAACTACCCAGTCAAAAATCCTAAATATCTCTTTTGGAGGGTTATCACCATAATACAAAATCACACTATTTGGAGCTGACTTGGCGTATAAAGGGCCAATTAATAAAAATAGAATAAAAAATATTTTATTGAAGCATAAACGTTTCATAATGGAGCCTTTTAAAATCTTTGTTTATTATATACATACCCATTGTCGAAACTAACAACAAAGAAATTGCAAATCCGTATCCAAAAAAATATGGGCCTAAATATATTGTTAATAGAGAAAGTAAAAAATTTAATATAAAAAAGGTTGAGGTTAATATCAAAACATTTTTTCTTCTATCAAGATAAAATAAAATGGCTAAAATGGACATAAAAAACAGCTGAAGTAATGTAGCTATTAGATCAATATGAAATAGTGGAATATATAACAAAGGAATATCTAAAAATTTAAATATCTCTTCGCTAAAAATTATCAAAATAATCGTAATTATACTCTGTATTCTCAAAATCTCAACTAACGCTGTTCTTGCACTCTCAATCATATCGTTTCCGTTTTTATAAATATGTTCAAGCGTGGCTCCTTCTCTTGCCGAAGTGTAATAGTTGTCATATTTTTTTGCAAAATCTGTTTCTATTCTAAATAAAAAAACCGCCATACCGGGAGCAATAGCAAGATAAGCTAAAAATATAGGTAGATCATAAATTGAAGAGTCTCTAAGCCAAGATAAAACTTCTGAACTAGTTAGGGGATGATACCAAAAAATAAATTTATCGATCCAAACTGCTATATTATAAAAAAATCCTGTAAAAATAAGAGTTTTATACATTTTGCCTTTTAAAAAATTAAATTTAACCAGCTTATTTGATGGATATTTTTTAATTATTAAGCCTAGAAGGAGAAAAAAAAGCAAAGTATGTCCAATAAAAAATGACAAAAGCATAAAAGTAAGACCAAATTTAGACAAAATAAAAATCAATGAGATTATTAAAAAATGTTGTTGACGTGTACCTTCCTGATTTTAAATATGGAAATGATAAATGTGCTTTAAGATTAAGTAAAGTAAGCGATTATACTAGAGTTGTAAAGAGGAATTTAGAATTAGCATTTAAGGATAGTGAGATGGTTATAAGGCATTT
>NZ_CEXZHP010000092.1:0-5659 GCF_982775275.1 Nitrosophilus sp. | reverse complement strand
AAAGGCTTCGTTCGAATAAAACCATTTGCCAAATCTACAGCTTGTAAAATCGCTTAACTCCTTAGTCGATATCTCATCCAAAACTCTCGCTGTTTCTGTTATAAAGACTGCATGATCGCTTATGGCGTTTAATATTCTTGTATAAGGAGCATCAAAATCTTCAGCTAAAATGTCATAGCCCTCTTTTGAGTAGTCTATGGCGTCAAGTATCTGTTTGCCAAGCCTTTGGGATAGTTCTCTAACTTGAGTTAATTCCTCATTGATCTCTTCTATCTCTTTAGAGAGATTTTGTGTATTGTTCTCTTGTTTTTTTGTTAAATCGACCTGTTTTTGTATTAGAGTGGTTACCGAATTTGAGTTGTCTTTTATTTTTTTAAAGATTTTTGATACGTTTGATGCCCCTTCGGCGCTATCTTCTACGATACTTTTTGCGTGATTTACCACTTTTGAAGTGTTATCCATCTCATCCATCACTGAAACCGTAACCTCTCTAATTTCCCCAGCACTTTTTGAAGTTTTTTCGGCAAGTTTTCTAACTTCATCCGCAACTACCGCAAAGCCTCTACCAACCTCTCCGGCACGAGCGGCTTCTATGGCGGCGTTTAGAGCAAGGAGGTTTGTTTGTTCGGTGATTTCAAGTATTACGTTTAATACATGATCAATACCGCTGATTCTTCTTTTTAACTCTTCGGTCGTTTTTGTTAAGTTATCCATAGCTTTAACGGATTCTATTATGTCGTGATTTGTTTTATTTAGGGTCTCTTCGCCCTCTTCTATATAAACATTTGTTTTATTTTGAGCTTCTTCTACCTGATTTATCGATTCAAGCAGATCTTGAGCATATTTTAGGTTTTCGTTACTTTTTTGTGTTACGTTTTCTAAACCATCTTTTAATTCGGAAAATCTATTTTTAAATCTATATATACCGGTTTTTACTATTGACGCGTTAAAAGTTGCCTGAGCTATTTTAGGCGCGGCTTCGATCCAGTCCAATTCTAACTCTTTTTTTACGTTTTTTATCTCTTTTTCGGCGGCTTTTAACAGCTCTTTACACTCCTCGTTTTTTTCAAAATCCTTTTTGCCCATATTTTCTCCTTTTTATTTTCTTGCGGCAAATATCTTCTCTATTTTCTCTTTTAAAACTTCCGCAGGGAAAGGTTTTACTATATAGTTGTTAACTCCGGCTTTTATAGCCATTATAACGTTTTCCTTTTTCGCTTCGGCTGTAACCATTAAAATAGGAAGATGTTTTAGGTTTGGATCTTTTCTTATCTCTTGAACCATTTCAAGTCCGGTCATATTCGGCATATTCCAGTCTGTTACTACAAAATCGTATTTTCCGCTTCTTAGTTTTTGAAGTCCAACAAGTCCATCTTCTGCTTCGTCAATATTTTTGTATCCTAACTGATTTAAAAGATTTTTTATAATTCTTCTCATAGTAGACATATCATCGACAACTAAAATTTTTATATTTTTATCTGGCAGTGCCATAAAACCTCCTAATGTTTTTTAATAGCATATTGATGAACAATATGCAGTAGATCTTTCGTATCAAATTTTACAAGATGTGCGTCGGCTTTTACGAATTTTGCCTTATCTACGGTTGCTTTATCGGATAATGAAGTATTAATTACCACGGGGATTTTAGAAAAGATTGGATGCTCTTTTATTTTTTTGGTAAAGGTAAGTCCATCCATTCCGGGCATCTCTATATCGCTTACGATTAATTGAATCTTATCTGTAATATCTACACCTTCGCTTTTTGCTTCGTTATATATTTTTTCTAAAAACTCTATACCTTCTATTCCGCTTTGAACTTCGTATACTTTATGTCCATCTTTTTCCAAAATCTGTCTGATGATTTTTCTAGCTACCGGGCTATCGTCTAATATTAAGATATTGTATTTCTCTTGTGAAGTTGAAGTCTCTTGCGATTCATCGACACTAAAAACTTTTATCATTCCAAGTTCATCTAAAATACCCTCAAAATCAAGAAGAAGCAAAAGTTTTCCATCCTCAACCTCTATGACTCCTACAACTTTTCCACCCAATTTTTCATCGATACTTGCCGGGGGTTTATTGATATCTGTCCATTTTATTCTTCTTATTCTTTTTGCTTCATGTATGACTATTCCTATGATTTCCCTTAAAAACTCCATAACTATTACATATTTTCCGATTTTATCTTTTGGCTCTTTTATTTTCATCCATTTTGCAAGATTTACTATAGGTATAACATCTTCTCTTATTTTTGCGACCCCTTCAACTTCTGGTGGGAGACCGGGAGTTTTATATATATTTTGGGGCTTTTGGATAACCTCTTTGACTTTTGCCACGTTTACGCCCAGTATCCATTCATAAATAGATCCATCAGGCAACTCTTCATACATTCTAAAGTCAATAATTTCAAGCTCGTTAGCTCCGGTTTCAAGAATTTTTGGTAAAAAATCTTTTTTATTCATTTTAGCCCTTTTATTCTTCGGGATTTTTCTCTTCGCTCTCAAAGAGTTTATCAATATCTAATAAAATCAATAGATTTTTCTCTTGACTCTCTTCATTTTTTGCCATTACGACCCCGGTAATATATTTTGAGTCTATACCTATCGCATTTATTGGCGTTGGTTGAATATCCTCAAGTTCTATAGTGTTTGCCCCTTCAATTTCGTCGACCATTAAGCCTATATTTCCAAGCTCAGAATCTATTACCAATATAAAATTTTGTTCTTTTTCTTCATTTGGAAGGTCTAACATCTTTTTTAGATCCACAACTGGAACGATATTTCCTCTTAAATTTATCACCCCCAAAATATAATCTTTAGTTTTAGGAACAGGAGTAATATCTAACTTTTTTGTTATTTTGATTATCTTTTTTATATCTATTCCTATCAATTCATCATTTAATCTAAAAGATATAACTCTTTCTTCGTTTTTTATACTCTCTTGGATATGCTCTTTTACGCCTAATACTTCGGTTTCAGCCATTAGATAACTCCTGTTAGTTCGTTTTTCTTATCGTTAATTAAAGAATTAATATCAAGAATCAATACAACCCTACCATCCCCAGTTATAGTGGCGCCAGCTATTCCATGAACGTTGCTCAATAACTTTCCAAGAGGTTTTATTACAATTTCTTCTTCGCCGTAAAGTTCGTCTACGGCTATTGCGATAGATTTTTCTCCAACGTTTATTATTATTATGAATTTTTCTTTATGGTCATTTGGAAGATCAAAAAGTTCATTTAAAGTAAATAGTAAATAAACTTTATCCCTTAGCATCAAAGATTTGTAATGTCCAACATCTTTTATATCTTCCGGATTATACTGGATGATTTCTGCGACGCTAAATATAGGTATAGCAAAAACTCTATCGTTTGATCCTACCATCAATGTCCTAATAATAGCAACTGTAAGAGGCAGTTTCATAGTGATTTTGGTTCCACGCCCAGGCTTACTATCTATCTCTATAGTTCCTCTAAGAGAGTGAATGGTAGAGGCAACAACGTCCATTCCAACGCCTCTTCCAGATACGTCGCTAATTTGCTCTGCTGTGGAAAAGCCAGGAAGAAAAATTAGCTCAAATATCTCTTTGTCGCTCATATTTTCTGCTTGCTCGGCGGTGATGAGTCCTTTTTCTATAGCTTTTTTCTTTATGATCTTTGGATCTATCCCTTTTCCGTCATCCTCGATAGATACTATGATTCTATCTCCTTCTTGAAAAGCTGATAGTTTTATAGTTCCTGTTTCGCTTTTTCCAGAAGCCGCTCTAATATCAGGAGTTTCGATGCCGTGGTCTATAGAGTTTCTAACAAGATGTATCAAAGGGTCTTCGAGTTTGTTTAATATGCTTCTATCGATCTCAGTATCTTCTCCTTCAAGTTCGAGATTGATTTTTTTGCCAAGTTTCTTAGCCAAGTCTCTTACGATTCTAGGAAATTTGCTAAAAATTCTTTTAACAGGTTGCATTCTTAGCTTCATTACCGCTTCTTGTAGATCGCTAACGGATCTACTCATACCGGCTATTGCTTCATTTAACTCTTCCGCAACTTCGGAATCTTTATCTATCGTAGAAAATTTTGATGCAAGTTTTACTATCCTATTTCTATCAAGAACGAGCTCACCTACTAAATTCATTAATACTTCGACTCTGTCTATATCTATTCTTATCGTTTCACTCTCTTCCTTTTTAGGAGCTTTTTTAACCGGTTTTGAAAGCTCTTTTTTTGGGGGTTGAGGTTTTGCGGGCTCTTTTATCTCTTCTTCGGTTTTTTCCTCTTTTTTTCTAATCTCAATAATTAAATCGTTTACATCTTTACCTTCTGAGATTAATTTATCGATTTTTTCTATAAGATCCATATCCCTCTCATCCGGAGGCATAAGAATAAGTTCGTCCAAAATCTCTTTAAAACCCATTTTTGGAAATTTTTTTATTATTTCTTTTATTTTAGGATCAACATCCTCTTTAAAAATTATCTCATATTCACTCTCATTGTTATCGTTTGAATTTAGGGGCTCTTTTATCACTTCATTGTTAATAATATCTTCGTTTTGGGATGAAACGGGTTTTGAGTCATTTTTTATCTCTTTTCCTTCGAGTAAGTCATCGAGTTTCGTTAAAATTTCTTGCAGCTCCTCTTTATCTGGAATTTCGCTCTCTTCTTTTAGTCTAATAATGGCGTTTTTTAGTTGATCGATACCCTCTAAAATAATATCCATTTTATCAGAATCCAAACTCATCTCATCATTTCTTAATTTATCAAATACTGTTTCGATTTTATGGGCAAGCTCGATAATAGATTCAAGCCCCAAAAATCCGGCACCTCCTTTTAGAGTATGCATACCTCTAAATATTTTATTTAATAGCTCTTTATCAGATGGGTTATTTTCTAGTTCTACTAGTTCTTGATCCAAATTTTCAAGTATTTCGTCTGCCTCAAGCATAAACTCGTCAAAAATCTCCCTCATATCTTCGCTAAATTCTATCCTCATTTTAAATCCTTATAATCCGTAACTTTTTAAAATATCGTCCACATCATCTTGAATAACCTCATTCTCCCACGCAAACTCTTCTAAATCCGTATTATTTGATTTGTAATTTTTATCTATCTCTTTTAAAAAGTTTTGAACCTTTTTTAATCTTTGAGCACAAATATCTTGAAATTGAAGTTTTTCTATGATCGTATCAAGTTTTTTTTGATCAAAATCTTTTGATTTTTTAATTTCATTAATAATTTCCATTATTTCTTTAACCGCCTCTTCACTTTCATTTATACAAAGATCTAGATGATTTGTGGCAATTTTGAAGTCTTTGTTTTTAAACATAAAAATCCTCTTTTAATAAACTTAATAAACTTAAAAATGTAAAAATAGCAGATTTTTAAAAGTATTATCATATAATTAAATTTAATTTTAAATTAAAGTATATACAATTATATAAACTATTATCGGAAAAAGCAGAGGTATTTTTATGAAAGTAGAAAAAACTTTATTTTTATGGATTACTAGCTTAACGGTTTTATCATTAATATTCTCTTTTGTATTTTTATTAACTAATTGCGAAAATATTAAAAATCTTTTTCTTTTTATATTGCCCATTGCTATTTTTTTTGTTTCTTTTTTGTTTGCTTTTTATATCTATAAAGAAATTAAAAAATTTAAAGATA
>NZ_CEXZHP010000091.1:0-5735 GCF_982775275.1 Nitrosophilus sp. | reverse complement strand
AAAATCGCAAAGCTTTCGCTCAATTTGTAATTTTTCAGAGGGTTCAATATAAGATACATAATGTGTATAGCATCAAGCGCTAAGTTTTAAGTCATTACGTTAGTTTAATGTCAAATATCACACTTTATCTCAAAAACAGCGCTGTTAACTTTTTCCATCTTTTTACTTGCGATCTCTTTTGCTTTTTTATTGCCCTCTTTTATTACTTTTTCTAAATAGTTGGCTGTTAATTTTTCTCTTCTTTCTCTTATTGGCTCAAGCACTCTCTCAATAGACTGCGCACACCATTTTTTGCACTCAACACAGCCAATTGTCGCGTTTTTGCACCCTTCTTCGACTTTTTTTATGGTTTCTTTATCGCTAAATGCTTTATGATAATCGTATATCAAACAAACTTCCGGATTGCCGGGATCTGTTCTTTTTACCCTTTGGGGATCGGTTTTTGCTACTCTTAATTTTTGCCAAACCTCATCTTTTGAGTCCGTTAAATATATTGCGTTGTTATAACTTTTACTCATTTTTCTGCCATCAAGTCCTAAGAGTTTTGGGGTTTGACTTAAAAGTTCAAAAGGCTCTACAAAAATTTGACAGTTAAAAAGATGATGAAATCTTCTAACGATTTCCCTTGCGATTTCAAGATGGGGTTTTTGATCTTCTCCAATAGGTACTTTTTGAGCATCATAAAGAATAATATCTGCGGTTTGCAAAACAGGATATGTTAAAAATCCGCCCGTTTGTATATCTTTTTTTAGTTGATTTAGCTGATCTTTGTATGTAGGGTTTCTCTCAAGCCATCCAAGAGGGGTGATCATATTTAAAATAACATAAAGCTCGGCGTGCTCTTTTATGGCGCTTTGGATAAAGATAGTGCTTTTATCCGGATCAATCCCAACTGAGAGCCAATCTTTGACAAGTTCAAAACTTAAATTTTTTAGATTTAGCTTATCTTCATAGCTTGTCGATAGTGCGTGCCAGTCTGCGACAAAGAAAAAACATTCATTTTCTTCTTGAAGTTCGATCCAGTTTTTAAGAACTCCCAAATAGTGTCCAAGATGTAATTTTCCCGTTGGTCTCATACCGCTTACTATTCGCATTTATCTCCTTTTTTATATTTAAAATCGTTTTTATTTTTGAATTATTTAGTTATCTTAACCAAATCAACTCTTTGCTTTATTCCTCTCTTTCACCTCTTTTTCTTGGGCTTAAAATTATCGGAGTTCCCTCCAAATCAAAATTTTCTCTAAGCTTATTTATTAGATATCTTTTATAACTAAAATGAAGACCTTCGGGTCTATTCATAATTAGTGCTATTTTTGGGGGCTTTGTGTCATATTGGGTTGCGTAAAGTATGTTTACCGGTTTTGTATAATATGCCGGCAGCGCGTGGCGCTGGGTTGCTTCTTTTATTACTTTGTTTAATTTAGAGGTTGGCAGCCACTGGCTGTAATTTTTATAAACTTTTAAAATAAGATCGTAAATTTTGTCAACTCTTTTTTTCGTTTTAGCAGAAACGGTGATAATCGGAGCAAAACTTAAAAATCTAAATCTATTCCTAACCTCTTTAATAGCCTCTTCATAGCTATATTTTGCATTGTCCCATTTATTCAAAACTATTATACATCCCAATTTATATTTATCAACAAGTCCGGCGATCTTTTCGTCTTGTTCGGCAAATCCTTCGCTAGCGTCAAGCACCACAAGTGCGATATCCGCTCTTTGAAGCATGATTTCCGTTCTATTTAGGGCATATTTTTCGATTCCTACTATTTTTCCTCTTCTTCTAATTCCCGCAGTATCTATAAATGTTATCACTTTATCTTTGTATAAAAAGGTTTCGTCAACTACGTCTATAGTTGTTCCTGCAATATCGCTAACGATAGATCTTTCTTCTTTTAATAGCGCGTTTAAAAGAGAGCTTTTTCCTACATTTACCCTTCCAATTATTGCTACGTTTATCTCATTTGAGTCCTCTTCTTTTTTTTCCATCTCTTCCAAAAAGGAGTCAAAGTCTAACTCTTCATCCTCTTTGATTACCAAAAAATCCTTTTTAGGAAGTTTTGATTCTATCCATTCAAGAAGCTTTGTAACCTTTCTGTTGTGAGAAACCGATATTGGAAAGATATTTTTTGTTCCAAAAGAGTAAAATTCCCAAACATTTTCTTCAAGTCTGTCGTTGTCTATTTTATTTATCACAAGGGCTATATCTTTATTGGTTTTTTGAAGTTCTAAAAAAAGTCTTCTATCTTCCTCATCGGGAAGTTTTTGTCCATCTACCATATAAAGAATGATATCGGCCTCTTTGGCGGCTTTTAAGGCTTTTTCTTTTACTTTATTAAAAAGTTCGTCCCTATCTTCAAGTCCACCAGTGTCTATTAGTATGGCCTCTTTTTCCCCTATCTTTACAATCTTTTTTTTGATGTCTCTTGTAGTTCCGGCCACTTCGCTGGTTATTGCGACTCTTTGTTTTAAAAGTCTATTAAATAAAGAACTTTTACCAACATTTGGTTTGCCAAGTATGACTATTTTTTTCATCTCTTTCCTGTTTGCGGGAGTTTTTCAACGTATATGGATTGGCTTGGAAACGCAAATTCCGCCCCGGCTTTTTCAACTATATCCATAATTTTAAGATTTATATCCTCTTTTATATCCAGATATTTTTGCCAATTTGCCGTATTTGTAAAACAGTAAATAAATATGCTTAAACTACTATCTTCAAATTGATCAAAATTTACTATCATCGTTGCGTTTTTATCGATGCCGGGATGGGATTTTAACATATTTTTTATATTTTTTAATATATCATCCATCTGTTTTTTTGTAGTGGAGTAGGTTAAACCTATTCTCATTTTTATTCGTCTGATTTTGCGCCTTGAAAAGTTTTCTATAGGATTGTTTGCTACTATTTGATTGGGAACGGTAACGAGAGATTTTTCAAAAGTCCTAACTTTTATGGTTCTAAGTCCGATGTCTTCTACCGTTCCTTCAACATCTCCTACTTTTATCCAGTCATCTATTTTTAAAGATTTATCCGCCAATATAGTAAGTCCCCCAAAAAGGTTTGCCGCGGTATCTTTTGCCGCTAACGCAAAAGCAAGACCACCAAGGCCCAAAGAGGCTATAAAAGCGCTTACGTTTATATTCCACTCTTGTAAAATGGCAACAAGCCCAACGGCAAAAATAAATATTTTTAACGTTTTGATAAAAAAGTTGCCTATTTCTCTATAAAGCTCTTTTCCAAATTTTTTCGCAAAGTTAAATATAGCTCCCTCAAGCACAGCAACCGCATCATAAAATAGCCAAAATATCACTAAAATTATCATTGATCTTACTATTTTATCGATGGTTTCGTTTTCCATCCCGACAAATAAAACCGCAAGATAAAACCCTAATATTATAAAAGAAAACTTCAAGGGATTTGATACGATGGCTAAGATATTATCATCAATTTCAGTTTTTGTTTTTGAAGCTAGCTGTTTTAACATTTTTAAAATTATCAAAGTGAAAATTTTCCTAAAAAACAAAAATAACAAAAATATCCCCAACGCCCCGGCAAATTTGTATAAAGGTATGTTTAAAAAGGTATTTGTGGATAAAAAAGAGAATGTTTGTTCTTTAAGTTTGTAAAAAAAGGCCCTTGTTTTTCCAAACTCTTTTTCTATATAAAAGCTGAGAGCGATTTTTAGAGAATCTTTTATATGTTTTTTATCTTCGGAAAATTTTGAGGCGATATTTTCTATCTCTTTTGTTAAATCAAAGATTTTTTCATCTTTTTTCTTTAGATATTTAAAAAAGAGATATAACCTGTTTTTTATCTTTTGCATTAAATATTTATCTTTTAAATTTTTTAATCTTTTTATCTCTTTTTCTATATTTTTTACATATATCTCTTTTTGAAGAATTTGCCATCTCTCTTTTTCTATAAGAAGTTTTTTTATCTTTTTATTGATATCTTCAATTTTTTTATCAAGTTTTTTGTCCTCTTTTTTTATATTTTTTATCTCAAATTTGATTTTTGATATAGAAGGATAGATAAAATCAAGCCATTTTTTAAAATTTTCTTCCACTTTTTGTATATCGTTTTTTAGTTTGTTATATTTTTTATAATAATAAGCATACTCAAGTTGCAATGTTAAAAGATTTGTGGCGTTTTGATCTAAAGCCGAAATATCCTCTTTTATGTCTTTTAGCTGCTCTTTCATAGCTTCAAGAGATAATTTGTATTTTTGGGCTTTAGCGTAAGTATTTACGATATTTAAAAATGTTTCCAAAAAATTTTTTTGAGAGGAGATTTTGATATTTTTAAGATCTAAGCTTTTAATTCCCTCTTTTTGGATATTTAATATCTTTAAAACAAGCGTCTTTTGCAAAGGGGACTCTTGCGATTTTGAGTTTTCAATCTGTTTTAATAGATTTTTGTAAATGGTGAGGTTTTGTTCCTTCAGTAACGTATCATTTATATCCGCGCCAAAAACTAGGGAAAAAAATATTAAAAAAGTAAAAATAAATCTCAATTTTCCACCTTTTATTTACGATTTATTGCTATAATTTCTAACAATTTTATCCAAAATAGGTTTAAATAAAGGAGAATTATGAGATTTTTTTTATTTTTTTTAACTTTTTTAACTTCCCTTTTTGCCCAATCGATAGAGGCTAAATATAAAGTTACCTACGGATTTTTGGGAGAAGTTGGATATTCAAAGGCAAAATTTGTAAAAAATAGTAATAGTTATAAAATAGAAGTAACGGCAAAAGCTACGGGCTTGGCTAAAATCCTAAGCAACGGAAGAAAAGAGAGATATATTAGTGAAGGGGTCGTCAAAAACGGGATACTTATACCAAAAATTTATAAAAAAATTAGAGAAAATTCAAAGAAAAAAGATATAAAAATATATAGATTTGATCATGATAAGAAAAAAATATATGTACATATAGAAAGATACAGAGATAAAAAGTTAGATACCAAAAAAGATGAGATTTTAAACTATTACGCAAAAGATGATATTTTATCACTATATTTTAATCTAAAAAAATATGTAAATTTAAAAGATGAAAAAGGGAAAAAAAGTTTTTTTGCGGTAGGCGGAAATAGAAAAGATGGTAAAGTAGATGTGGAGATACCAAAGGGCGAAAATCTAAAAAAAATAAAAAAATTACTCGGTGAAGAGGATGGACTTTTTTTAATAGTAACGATTTATCAAAAGATTTTTGCCTCAAAAAAAGGGAAATTGTATATAGTTTTAAATGATAAAGGTATCGCAAAAAAGGCCCTTTTAAAAGATGTGATTTTGTTTGGGGATATTACTGGGATATTGGAGAAGCTTGAAATTGGGGATTAGTTGATTTTGGTTTAAAAAGTTAGAATAGTTGAGTGGTTTAGTAGTGAGAAAGTGAAAAAGTGAGAGAGTGAGAAAATGAGCGAGGGAAAAGCCGTAAGGCTTAGTATTGGGTAAAATAGTTAAATGGTTAAGTGATTAGGTTGAAGGTTGAAGGAAGAAGGTTGAAGGGAGAAGGGAGTTAGGTGGTAAGGTGGTAAGAGAGGATTTAATTCCTAATACCTAATTCCCAATGCCTAATTCCCAATTCCCAATGTCCAATGTCTAATGTCCAATGTCCAATGTCTAATGTCTAATGTCTAATTTGGTTAAAATAGTTAAAATAGTTGAGTAGTTAAGTAGTTAAGTAGTTGAAAGGAGTGGATTGTTAAAAAAAGTTGAGATTGGTATATGGTATATGCT
>NZ_CEXZHP010000090.1:0-5751 GCF_982775275.1 Nitrosophilus sp. | reverse complement strand
AAAGTTAATCTAAACAAAGTTATATATAAAACCGATAAAAAAATCCATTTTATAAAAGAACCAGACGCCTACTATCTTGGCGCAAAATATGTTGTTATCGAGATAGATGATAATGAATTATGGTTAAAAGAGACCGTTAAAAATATAACCGTTTTTGGCGGGATATTTCTTATTTTTATGAGTTTTATTGGCTATTTTTTGACAAAACTATTCTTAAAGCCTATGAGAAACTCCCTTTTAATATTAGATAACTTTATCAAAGATACCACCCATGAATTAAATACCCCAATAAGTGCGATTTTAGCAAATATTGAGACGATAAAAAAAGAAAATCTTGACGAAAAAACAATAAAAAAAATAAACAGAATCGAAATAGCTGCAAGAACAATATCCAATATCTATCAAGATTTAACATATTTAATGCTTCATAAAAAAATTAAATCAAAAATTCAAAAACTAAACTTAAAAGATTTTATCAAACAAAGGGTTTCATATTTTAAAATATTAGCAGATTCTAAAAAAATAGAGTTTATCTTGGATTTAAAAGATGCATACATTGAAGCCGATAAAAATAAAATATCAAAAATGCTCGATAATATCATTTCAAACGCTATAAAATACAATAAAATGGGAGGAAAAATCATAATAAAACTAAGGCCAAATTTTTTAAGCGTAAAAGATACGGGTATTGGTATACCTAAAAACAAAATCGGCGAAATTTTTAAAAGATATAAAAGATTAAGCAAAAGTGAAGGAGGATTTGGAATAGGTTTAAATATCGTTTATATGATTGCAAAAGAGTTTAATATAAAAATAGATATCAAATCAAAAGAGAAAGAGTTTACAGAGGTAATATTAAAATGGTAAAAAAATTTTTATTGTTAATATTTTTATCCTTTTTTCTAAACGCAAATATATATGAAAAAAATTGTGTAAATTGCCATAAAATATATGGTCCTAGTTTAAGAAAACTTTTTTTTGACTATCTTTTGATATATAGCAGCGAAAAAAGAGTAAAAAAAGCAATTTTTGAGTATTTGAAAAATCCTTCTGTTAAAAAATCTGTTATGAATAAAGAGTATATTAAAAAATTTGGAATCAAAAAAAGAAGCAAATTATCTAAAAAAGAGTTAAAAAAAGCCATAGATATCTACTGGGAGAGATATAAAGTAATAGGTAGAATAAAATAGTCTTCACAATTTTTCCACAATTTTCTTTTATACTTCTTTTAACCAAAACAAAAAGGAGGAAAAGATGAAAAAATTGATGGCTGTTATATTTGCGGCGATACTTGGAGTTAGCTTCGTAAGCAGTGCGGCATTTGCTGATGTTGCAAAAGGACAAAAGATATATCAAAAAAAGCTTAAAAAGCCTTGCGGAATGACCGGGGCAAAATTTGCCGCTAAACATACTCAGGATGAGTGGGAAGAGATTTATGAGGCTGGTAAATTTAAAGAAGAGGTAAACAAAATATGTCCTAAAGTAAAACCAGAATCAATCAAAGATAAGTGGGTAAAACATCTATTTGATTTTTGTTATGAGTATGCAAGTGACAGTGGTAACGTTCCAAGTTGTTAATTAAAAGGGAGAAGGGAAAATTTAAAAATTTTTACTCTTAACTAAACATAAAAAGGAGGATAAAATGAAAAAATTAGCGATTTTCACGCTTGCAGCGGCAACGGCAATAAGTTTAATGGCAGCTGATGGAGCAGCTTTATATAAAAAATGCGCAGGATGTCATGGAGTTAAAGGGGAAAAAAAGGCTCTTGGAAAATCTGCACCTATAGCTGGTTGGGATAAAGCAAAAATAGTAGAAGCCCTAAAAGGATATAAAGCAGGATCAAGAAATATTTACGGAATGGGTGGCCTTATGAAAGGTCAGGTTGCATCATACAGCGATGCAGACATTGAAGCGGTTGCGGAATATATCTCCAAATTAAAATAATCTTCGGCTCCAATAGGAGCCGATTATACAAATCTTCTTACCCATTGAGCAATCTGAGCAGAATCTAAAGCACCAGAAACTCTATCTACTTCTACGCCATCTTTAAAAGCAATCATAGTTGGAATACCTCTTATTGAAAAATTAGCGCTTAAAGCCGGATGCTCTTGGGTATTGACTTTTGCAAATCTCGCTTTTAAAGGAAAATTTTTTGCCGCCTCTTCAAACGAGGGAGCCATCATCAAACACGGACCGCACCAAGGAGCCCAAAAGTCAACGATTACTGGAATATCGTTTTTTGTTATATGTATATTAAAAGAGTTGGGATCTAAATTTATAGGGGTAGTATCTAAAAGATTGAATCCGCATTTTCCACAATTAGCCTTTTTATAATGCTCTTTTTTTGGAACTTTATTTATGGATAAACAGTTTGGACAAACTATATGCAAAACCATCTTTCCTCCTTTGATTTTTTACAATGATATCAAAATAATCTATTTTATAATAGAACAAAAGTTGCAAAAAAATTTAAAAATTTATAAAATTCATTTATAATTTTCATAAGGAAAAAGAATGAAAAAAGTCTTGCTTTTGATTATTCCTTTTATATTAATGATTGTTGCTATTTTTATAAAACAAAAAAATCAAAAAGAAGTTACTTTAAACAAAAATGTTGATATCCAAAAATCTGTTAAAAAAGAGATAAAAAAATATGATATAAACTCTGTTGAATATTTTGAAAATTACGTGATTGACGTAATGCTAAATGGATCAAACATCCTAAATCTACCCTCTGGAGCGATGGATGGAGGATATGTTAGCAAAGAAGAAGCAAAAAAGATAGCCGCATATATGGCTACTTTGCAAGGTTTTAAACCAACCCATCCAGAATGGGTCCAAGAGGGAGCGGCACTATTTTACGGAAACTGCACAGGCTGTCACGGAGTTGGAGGAAAAGGGCAAAAAGGATATTTTCCGGACCTTACAAGAAAACCTCTACTTGGAATAGAAAAAAGAAAAATAGTTAAGTAGCTTCGATTATTTTTAGCATAGAATCATTCTCAACTATTTTAAATTTTAAATATTTTTTATGTTTCCATTTTTTTAGATTATCAATATCAACTTTATAAAATTTCGCAATTTCTTCATCCGTAATCCTTGGAATTGCTTTTCTTCTTTTTAACTTTCCAAAAACAATTTTATTATAAATAGCCCAAGATATAAAGATTGCTGCAAAAGAGAATATGGTAAAACTGTTTTTTGCTATAAATTTTGTAATATCTTCATAAAGTCCTATATTAAAAATATCGGGATTAAATACATGAATCCCAAAAAGTATCCACAATATTAAAGCAAAAAGGGGTCTAAAAATATATATCAGTAGTCCCCAAAATAAAAAAGTAATAATTTTATCTCTTATAGTTATAGCTTCATCCAATGCTTCAGGCTTTTCGATAATGATTTTTTTTGGATCTAACATTTTAAACTCCTATTCCTCTATCAGGGCTTTCCCATACAGCCCTTTTCCCTCTTTTTTTAAACAAGGCTTTTATAAAACCAACAGACGTCGTAAAAACATTTATTATCCAAAAAGCAAATGGATACCAAATTATCCAGTAATAATATCTTCCAATTCCCCTTTCATATCTTGAATCTATTAAAAGACTTAACGCAAACTGAAGTAAAAAGGTAATTCCTAGAAATGTTCCATAAACGGAAGGTATTAAAGTAGGTACCTCTATACCTTTTGGCAGATCGATAAAATTTCCGATCGCCCATAAAGAGAGCGTCATAATAGCCGAATATGCCCATATCAAACTTAACAAATATTCAGCATATATTCCCCACATTCTTCTATTTTTATAATCAAAAATATTTTTAAAATATTTTTTTAAAACTTCAGCCCCTCCCTGAGCCCACCTTAACCTTTGCCTCCATAATCCTTTGATCGTCTCTGGCACAAGCATCCAACAGATTGCGTTAGGCTCAAATCTAATATCCCAATGATTTAACTCCAGTCTCCAGCTAATATCAATATCTTCGGTTACCATATCGGTATGCCAGTAGCCAACTTTATGAATCGCCGACTTTCTAAATGCCGCAATTACACCAGAAACAGTAAATATTCTTCCGTATACTCTTTGGGCTCTTTTTATCATACCAACAATTGCGGAAAATTCTCCAATTTGAATTTTCCCAAGAAGAGAAGATCTATTTCTAATTCTTGGATTTCCGGTTACCGCACCAACTCTAGGTCCCGTTAAAAAATGGTGCATTATCCAAGTTATGGCATCCGGGTCCAATATACTATCTCCGTCGATACATACCAAATACTCTCCCTTTGACACCATAGCGGCGGCATTTAATCCCATAGCCTTTCCCTGATTTTTTTCAAACTCTATAACCCTAAGCTCCTCATATTTTTCTTCCATTTTTTTTAATATCTCTCCGGTTTTATCTTTGCTACCGTCATTTATGGCAATTATTTCAAAATTTGGATAGTTTGTTTGTAAAAGATAGTTTATAGTCTCTTTTATATGTTTTTCCTCATTATAACAAGGAACCAAAATACTAACCAAAGGATAACTATCAAGTTTTGGAGGATTTTCGGGTTTTGTTCCTAATTCCCAATGAAAATAGTAATATATCGCCCCAATCATCCAAATATAAGCCATAAATAATGGATAGTAATACGAATAATTTATAAGTTGCTCCGTAAAATTTATTAAAAATTCATTAACTAACATATTATCTCCTAATAAACGGATATCTATTTAACGAAAAAACTGGATGAATCGTTTCTTTTTTTGGATGGTTTTTTAAAAAGTCATCAGGATAATATCCAAAATTTAAAATTTTATTTCTTTGTAATAACTTCATTTGTGAAGCTAAAACTTTTGAGTCGATTTTTCTGTTTTTATTCCAATCAAAGCTTTGAAGCTCAAAAACCGATTTTTTTGCTCCATTTTTATAATTTTTTATTTTTTTTATAAGCTTTTTTAGCCATTTTTTATCATTTTTTGCATTTTCCATAAACGGCATCGACATAACCGCCACATAATCGTATGAGTCTAAAAATTTTTCAAAATCTTGAGAAAACCACTTTTTACTTTCTTTATCCAGTATCACTCTTGCATAAATATTTCTTGCAGTTTTTATATTTGGTCTATATATTTTTACAACATTTTCAATCTCTTTAGTAAAACAAATAAGTGAATCGATCTTAAATTCTGTCCATCTTTTCATATGATCATTATTTGATCTAATTTTCTCTATCGATGAAGGAAGTCCTATCTTTTCGTAAGATTTAATCGCCTCTTTGCTTGCGTCTTCAAAATCGCTTAAAAAAGCATCATCATGAAAAAGTATTCCGTTAAAGGGAGAATATTTTGCCAAATCTTCATAAATCTCTTTTATTATTTTTCTATTTTTTTCGTTAAAAACAGAAAGTCTCTTATACGCTTTTTTATCTATATATATTTTTTTATTTTTAATATCGAAATATTTTACGTAAGAACCTTTGTTCTTTATGTCAAAAGCACTTACAGGCAGCCACGCATAAATAAATTCTATGTTACATCTTGTTCTCAATTGCCAAGAAACTCTATTAAATAGATCCGCTCTTATAGGAAGATGCCTATTTGGAAAATAAAGGGCGTCAGCTACTCCGTCGCCGTCTGGATCGGCGTAAGCTTGAAGATAAACGGCAGTTATCTTATAATCTTTTATCCTATCCAATAAAACCCCAAGATTTTTTTCTTGCTGAATAGGATCTTTATCATAAATATAATCTAAATCCACATGCACAA
>NZ_CEXZHP010000089.1:3901-5898 GCF_982775275.1 Nitrosophilus sp. | reverse complement strand
TGTTAGTGTTACTGGCACAAACGGCAAAACTACAACAACTGCCGCAATCTACTCCATACTTTTAGATTTTGATAAAAAAGTTGCTTTGCAAGGAACAAGAGGGTTTTTTATTAATGATGAAAAATATGAAGACAAATCTTTAACAACGCCCTCTATTTTAAAAACCATCTATCATCTATATGAATCAAAAAAAAGAGGATGCGAATATTTTATAATGGAAGTTAGCTCACACGCTATTGATCAAAAAAGAGTTGAAGGATTAAATTTTTCTTTAAAAGTTCATACCAATATAACCAGGGATCATTTAGATTATCATAAAACCTTTAAAAATTATATTAATACGAAAAACTCTTTTTTTAGCGACGATGCTCCAAAACTAATAAACAAAGATGACAAATATATAAAATTCAATTATAAAAACGCATATACTTACGCACTTGATGCTCCATCTACTTTTCAAATAATTGCATATTCATTGGAAGAGGGTATTAGTGGGGTTTTAAAATTTGGTAACGAAATTTGTGATTTTCATTCCCCACTTTTGGGCCTTTTTAATGTTTATAACCTTACAGCGGCAATTTCTGCAGTTAAAATATTAGAAAATTTTCCACTAAAAGATATTTGCCAAAAGGTTGAGAATTTTTGGGGTGTTGGCGGTAGGATGGAAATTGTTAGTTATGATCCTCTAATAATCGTGGATTTTGCCCATACACCAGATGGAATGAAAAAAGTTTTTGAGTCTTTCCCTTCAAAAGATATTGTCGCAGTTTTTGGAGCCGGAGGAGATAGAGATAAAGGAAAAAGAGCGAAAATGGGCGAAATTGCTTCAAGATTTTGCAAAAAAATATATATAACAAGTGACAACCCAAGAAGCGAAGAGCCAAAAGAGATAATAAAAGATATATTAAAAGGCGTAACAGACAAAAGTAAAGCGATATTGATTGAAAATAGAAAAGAGGCGATTGAAGAGGCTATCAAAAATATCAAAAAGAATGAAATATTATTGATTCTTGGAAAAGGAGACGAAACTTATCAAGAGATAAATGGAAAAAAAATACCATTTGATGACAGAGAAGTTGTAAGGGAGATATTAGAGATTGGACATTGGAATTAGAATTGGGGAGCTTAAAAAAAACTTTACAAATTCCACATTCCAAATTCATAATTAAAATTTAAAAATTTATTGATAAAATTCAGACAAATTTTGTATGATTTAAAAGGAGATATTATGGGTATGCCTCAACCAGCTTTTTATATATTTAAGTGTGAACAATCAGCACCTCCGGGATTCCCAAAACCAAGTTGCGTAAATCCCAACGATCCAGAATCTGGACAACTTTTTCAATATTTGGCACAAAAATTAATGGAAAAGGGTATAATTGCAACTGTTCAGCCCGTAAGGACTGGATGTTTAAATAGATGTCAATTAGGACCGGTAATGTTAGTAGAGCCCGGACATTTTATGTATGTTGGATTAAATAAGGAAAAAATTGATAAAATAATAGAAGAGCATATTATTGGCGGTAAGCCGGTTGAAGAGTATCTGATACCTAAAGAGTATTGGGATGAGCCAATAAGTGTTGCTGATATGATAAAAATGAGTGGCGGAGCTTAATATGCAAATTGAGATGCTTTATAGCAAAATTCATCGCGCTACAGTAACTGACGCCAATTTAAATTATGTTGGGTCAATTACGATAGATGAAGAGCTATTAGAGGCAGCAAAATTAAGAGTTGGACAAAAAGTTGAGATTTTAAATATTAATAATGGAGAAAGATTTACCACTTACGTTATAAAGGGTGAGAGAGGAAAAAGGGATATCTGTTTAAACGGCGCTGCCGCAAGAAAAGCTCATCCTGGAGATAAGATCATTATTGTAGCTTATGCTACATATAGCGAAGAGGAGTTGGCAAATTATGAGCCAACTATCGTATTGGTAAACGAAAATAACGATATTGACGAAATACTAAATTATATGTGATATGGTTGAGTGGTT
>NZ_CEXZHP010000089.1:0-3801 GCF_982775275.1 Nitrosophilus sp. | reverse complement strand
GTTAAGTGGTTGAGTGGCTAAAATAGTTATATAATAGTCACTCAACTAATTCTTAAATGAAGGACAAAAATGTTTGATAAACTAAATCTTGGAGATTTAGGGAAAGTTTTAGAAGAGATACAAAAAAACGCAAAAAAACTTCAAGAAGAGAGTGAAAAAAAGATATTTACCGCTAAAAGCGGTGGAGGACTTGTAAAAGTTAGCGCTAACGGAAAAGGTGAGATTGTAGATATAGAAATAGACGATTCTCTTTTAGAAGATAAAGAGTCTTTACAGATTTTATTAATTAGCGCAATAAACGATGTTTTAAAAATGGTAGAGGATGAGAAAAAAAATCTGGCAATGAATCTTATGGGATCTCAAAACCCCTTTGGAAAGATTTAATGGATCTAATAAAAGAGTTTGAAAAATATTTGATAGCTTCAACTCCGAAAGTAGAAAGTTTTCACCCCTTTTTTCAAGAAGCGTTAGAATATTTAATAAAAGCCGGAGGCAAAAGATTTAGGCCGCTTCTTTTATTAAACGTTGTAAACTCTTTTACGCCCCTTCTTTTAAAAAATTCCTTTCCAGTAGCCGCTGCAATAGAGTATCTTCATACTTATTCTCTAATTCATGATGATTTGCCCGCTATGGATAACGCCACATTGAGAAGGGGAAACTTAACTCTTCATAAAAAATATGATGAAACGACAGCGATATTGGTAGGAGATGCGTTAAATACTCACTCATTTTATCTAATTTCAACATCTCCCCTCTCCAATGACACAAAAGCGATGCTAATTCAAGAGCTATCATATAACGGCGGAATATACGGCATGGTTTTGGGTCAGGCAATTGATTGCTATTTTGAAAAAAAGTCTCTTAGTTTAGAAAAACTTAAATTTTTACATATTCATAAAACAGCAAAATTGATCGCAGCAAGCTTGAAAATGGGAGCTATAATTTCGGATTTGGATATAAAATTACAAGAAAAGTTATATAATTTTGGTATCGATTTGGGGCTTCTTTTTCAGATACAAGATGACTTAATTGATGCGTTAGAGGATGAAAATAGTGCCGGAAAAACCACATCTAACGATAAGGATAAAAACAGTTTTGTTAATCTATTGGGGATTGAAGGGGCATATAAAGAAGCGGATAATTTAGCAAAAAAACTGGAATATGAGCTAAAAGGATTTGATAAGAATTTGGAAAAAAATCTAAACGCTCTTTTAAAAAATTATATTTTTAGACATAAAAATTTAAATCAAGTGAGGTAAAAATGGATAATAAAATGCGAAAAAAGATGGCTGATACCATTAGATTTTTGGCATTGGATATGATACAAAAGGCAAACAGCGGCCATCCTGGTGCACCTCTTGGGTTAGCTGATGTAGCGGTAGTTTTGAGCGAGCATTTAAAGCATAATCCTAAAAATCCAAAATGGATAAATCGTGATAGATTAGTCTTTAGCGGAGGACACGCTACGGGACTTATATATTCGCTTTTGTATCTTTGGGGTTATGATTTGACTCTTGAGGATCTTAAAGAGTTTAGACAGCTTGGATCAAAAACGCCTGGGCATCCAGAATATGGTCATACACCCGGTGTTGAAATTACAACTGGCCCGCTAGGTCAGGGAGTTGCAAACGCCGTAGGGATGGCTATGGCTCAAAAATATTTAGAGTATTTACTAAATAAAGATAACGCAAAAGTTATAGATCATAAAGTTTATTGTTTATGCGGTGATGGGGATTTGGAAGAGGGTATTAGCTATGAGGCTTGCGCTTTAGCTGGTAGGTTTGAACTAAATAATTTGATTTTAATATATGATAGCAACCATATAACCATAGAGGGAGACACCTCTATAGCTTGGAATGAAAATATCAGAGAAAGATTTGAGGCACAAAACTGGGATGTTATAGAGATAAATGGACACGATTATGACGATATTGACGCAGCATTAAGCTGGGCAAAAAAGAGAAAAAAGCCAACTTTAATCATCTCCAATTCCATAATCGCAAAAGGAAGCTGCAAATATGAAGGTGATCCGCACTCTCATGGTGCACCTTTAGGAGAAGATGATATTAGATGCGCAAAAGAGAAAGCCGGTTTTGATCCTGATAAAAAGTTTTTTGTCCCGGAAGATGTTTTAGTTAGATTTAGATGTGCTGTGGAAAAAGGAGAACTAGCCGAAAAAGAGTGGAAAAAACTCCTTTTGGAACTTCCATATAAAGAGCAAAACGAGATATTAAATCTTTTAGAAAATCCTGATTTTAACTCTATTGATTGGCCAAAATTTGAACCTGGTAGCGAAATAGCAACAAGAGATAGCAACGGAAAAATTTTAAACGCCATAGCGAAAGCTTTAGTAGGATTTGTTGGCGGAAGTGCCGATTTGGCTCCGTCAAATAAAACATATCTTCATAATATGGGAGAGTTTCCAAAGGGGAAAAATTTTCATTTTGGAATTAGAGAGCACGCTATGGGAGCTATTTCTAACGGGATGGCGGCATATGGACTACTGATGCCTTTTAACGCTACATTTTTTGTGTTTAGCGATTATCAAAAACCGGCAGTAAGGATAGCTGCACTTTCTAAACTTAAAAACTATTTTGTTTGGACCCACGATAGTATAGGAGTAGGAGAAGATGGTCCAACACATCAACCAATAGAACAGTTAAGCCAATTTAGAGCACTACCAAATTTTTACGTTTTTAGGCCTGCTGATGCTACTGAAAATGTTGAATGTTGGAAAATAGCACTAAATCTTAATTTTCCTTGCGCCTTTGTTTTAAGCAGACAAAAATTGAAAACCTTAAAACCGACAAAAGATTTTGGAGATGTAAGTAAAGGGGCTTATATTATTAAAAAAAGAGAAAACGCAACTGTTACCCTGATAGCAACCGGTAGTGAAGTTATGCTTGCTTTGCAAGCTGGATGTCATTTAGAGGAGAGAGGAATTAACGCAAATATTGTTAGTATGCCTTGTATGGAGCTTTTTTTAGAGCAGCCAAAAGAGTATCAAGAAAAAGTTATAGATAATAATACTAAAGTTTTAGCGATAGAAGCTGCAGCAGGAATAGAGTGGTATAGATTTGCCGATGATGTAATAGCTATTGAAAATAGGTTTGGAGCAAGCGGAAAAGCAAACGAGATTTTTAAAGAATATGGTTTTACTATTTCAAATATTATTGAAAGAGTTGAAAATATTTTAAAAGGTTGAGTAGTTTAAACTACTCAACTAATCTTCAAATCTATATATAAATCTTGTATAAATCTTGTCTTTTTTTACTTCCGATCTGACTTTTATTTTTTTTGGTAGAAAAAAAAGCTTTTTTATATCTTTACTAACCTCTTTTTCTATTGCTTTTTGCGTCTTTTTAACTTTTATTATCCCTATATTTAGCGAATGAAGTGGCTGATTTAATTTATTTTCAAGTAAAATAGAGTCAAGATCTTTTGAGTTGTTTGTAAATAGTTCAACTTTGCATGTTGTATCATTTATATCGCATGGTTTTGTAATGATTATATCTTTTGTGCTTTTATACTCTTTTTTTCTTAAAGCCTCTTCAAGAGATTGTGCGCTTAAAAAATGTCTTGAAATTAAAAAAGATAAAAAAATTAAAACAGTTAGCAGTAAAATTTTTAGATACTTCATTTTAATAAGCTTTTTAATTTTATTTTAGCATAAGGAAGCTTAATGAAAATTCTTTTTGAAAATTAAGATTTAGCTACTTTTTTATAATTTTTCAAAAAATTTTATAATTTCTATTGACAAATAGGTAAAAAATTAGTAAAATTTCAGTCCAATTTATATGC
>NZ_CEXZHP010000088.1:0-5919 GCF_982775275.1 Nitrosophilus sp. | reverse complement strand
TTAGGGGAATAATAATGGTAGGTTATATTTATGATCCTATTTTTACTATGCATGATACTAAGGAGCATATAGAAAATAAAAATAGAGTTATCGTAATTGATGAGGCTTTAAAAGATTTTAATTTAAAACATTACGATGTAAAAAGAGCAAGCAAAGAAGATCTTTATAAAATACATCAAAAAGAGTATGTTGACTGGGTTGAAAAAGCGTATGAAAACGGTTACAGAATGATATTGAATGAAGATACAATTTTATCGCCTATGAGTTATGAGGTAGCTTTATATGCTGCAGGATCAACAATGCCAATAATTGATGCTTTTAAAAGGGGTGAGATAAAAAGAGCCTTTTTAAATATTCGTCCTCCAGGACATCATGCCGAAAGAAAAACGGGACAGGGAATTTGTATATTTAACAATGTTGCGTTAATGGCAAAATATGCTCAATCAAGAGGTTATGAAAAAGTTATGATTATAGACTTTGATGTTCATCATGGAAATGGAACACAAGATATTTTTTATGAAGATGATAGCGTATTTTATTTTAGCACCCATGAAAAAAATAATTATCCCTATTTTACAGGTAGTGAAGAAGAGATAGGAAAAGGAAGGGGCAAAGGGTATAATTTAAACAAACCCTATGGAGATTATTGTGATGATGAAACCCTTTTGAAGCTTTATGATGATCTTCCAAGTTGGTTTGACTTTGATATAGTGTTAGTTAGTGCTGGATATGATTTGATGAAAGATGAATTTATTTCGACCGCACAAATCACTTTTGATGGATTAAAAAAATTGATTCAAAAAATTTTGGATTTTAGTAAAAATAAGCCTATAGCTTTTTTATTAGAAGGAGGTTACAATCTTAACTCCTTAGCAAAAAGCGCAAAAATTACTGTTAATGAGCTTTTCTTTTATGATGTGAAAGTCTAATTAATCCTGCTTCAATTTTAATAAACTCGACACTTTTTCTATCAAATTTATCTAGATCTATTTTTAATTTTTTAGCCATTTTATAAACAATATCTAAAGGCTTTGGATCTGCTTTTTCCCAATAGGGTCTTAATTCCCTTAAAAAAATATTAACAGTAATTGGTCCAATGCCGTAAAATTGATCAAGCCTATCTTCTAAATCTTTAGAGTCTTTTGATAGATTATGGATTTTGTTCAAACTTCCATCATATTTTTCTAAAAGATATTTGCAATCTTTTAAAATTTGATCCGATTTTTTCCCATCATATCTTACATATCCTCCCTCCCTCATTATGGGATAAACTAAAAAATCCCATCCAGCCTCAATTATTTTTTGCGGAGTTAAAAGATTGTATTTTTCAAAGGTTTTATATGTATTTTTAGCTATAGTTTTATTAATATGCCCACCATATAAGATGCTTGCCAAAAAACATTTAAAAAGTTCATTATCATCTTTTTTACTCAAATCAATACCAAGCTCTTCAGAGTATAGAAGCGAATTTTTAAGGTTTTGGAGTATATTTTTCATTTTTTTCCCAATTGATTTAAGTCATTTATAAACAACATTTATAATAATTATAATATAAAAAATTCCTAACAGGAAGAAAAGATGAGAAAGTTTGTTTTATTAATGATTTTTTTAAAAATATCTTTGCTTGCAAATATTTTTGCGGGAAGCGCAACCGTAAAATCTATGGAAATAAAAGGAGATTTTGCCAAAAATAGACAATGTATTAGGTGCCATTTAGATATTTATGAAGAGTATAAAAGTTCTGCCCATTATAAATCAACTATATTTAATGATGAGATTCATAAAGCTGCTTGGGAGGCTTTCAAAAAGAGTAAAAAGCCAAAAAAATATATATGCGGAAAATGTCATACCCCAACTTTAAAAAATAGATCTATTAATAACCTAAAAGAGGAAAGTAGCGCCATAAAAGAGTCAATTGCATGCGCTTATTGTCATAGAATCGAAGCTATTAAAAAGCATCCAAGAGAAAATGAAAATATTATATTAAATAAAAAAGGAGTATATTATGGAACAAGAAATCCAAAAATAAGATCAGAATATCATAAAATAATAAATACAAACATAATACATAAAAACGGCGATACTTGCCTTGGTTGCCACTCTCATAGAAAAAATAAGCAAGGTGTTGTTGTTTGCAAAACCGATAGTAAAAATAGTATGGAAAAAAACTGTATAACTTGCCATATGCCTCAAGTTGAGGGAAGTTTAAGTGATAGAGTAGAGACTTTTACTCATGCTTATCACGGATTTGCCGCACTTAAAAATAGACCGGATCTTTTAAAAAAATATATAGATTTGGTTATTGAGCCAAAAGAAAATTTTGTTAAGATTATTATAAAAAACAGAGCTCCCCACGACTTGATTTTGCATCCTATGAGAATGGCTAAACTTATTATAGAGGTTTATAAAAATAACAAAATAATAAAGAAAAAAGAGATAATTTTTCAAAAAGTTTTAGCTAAAGGCGATAAACCTTCTCCACCTTGGGTAGCTGATAATATACTAAAAGATAATGTATTAAAAGGAGAGGAAAAAAGAGAGTTCAAAATCGCTATAAAACCAAAAAATATAAAAGTTGTAGCAAAACTTGGTTTTTATTTGATTAAGCCAAAATTAGCCAAAAAGATGAATTTAGAAAAATATGCTGATTTTCGCCTATTAAAAAAGAGTGTTTTAAATATAAACTAGATAAAATTTTTTATGCAAAATATATATAGTTGGAAAAAAATATTTAATAATTTAAAAAAAGAGAAAAAAAATTTTTTAATAGCGCAGTTTTTGGCTCTTTTGGCAACCGCCGCAACAGTTCCTACTCCTCTTTTGATGCCTGTTTTGGTAGATGAGATACTTCTAAATAAACCTGGAAATATCGTAGGGATTATAGATCATATTTTTGGTAAGCAAAACCCTTTTGGATATACGATAATTGTGCTATTTGCCGTGCTCTTTTTAAGATTTTCCTACTCTTTTTTAAATATTTTGCAAAATCGTATATTTGAAAAAATATCAAAAAGCATAACATTTAAAATAAGAAAAGATGTTATTGAACATTTAAAAAAAGTCTCTCTAAAAGAGTATGAAATAATTGGCGGCTCAACCATATCTTCAAGACTAATAACCGATATTAATACTATAGATTCATTTTTAAGTATATCAATAAGCCGCTTTTTGATCTCAACATTGACACTTATTGGGATATCGATAGTATTGTTAGCAATCCATTGGCAACTTGCGCTTTTTATAATAATATTAAATCCTATTGTGGTAATTTTTGCAACAAAACTTGCAAGAAGAGTATCTAAGCTTAAAAAAGAGGAAAATAGAGCAATTGAAATTTTTCAAAAAAGTTTGGTAGAGACATTAGATCTTTTTGAACAGATAAGAGCTGCAAATAAAGAAAATCTTTTTTTCAAAAAAATAATAAATAATGCAAAAGATGTGATGCAAAAATCGATAAATTTTAGTTGGAAAAGCGATGCAGCAAGTAGACTTAGCTTTTTAATCTTTGTTAGTGGATTTGAGATATTTAGAGCTGCAGGAATCGTTGCGGTAGCTTATAGCGACCTAACTATAGGCTTAATGCTTGCTATTTTTGGGTATTTATGGTTTATGATGACACCAATTCAAGAGATTTTAAGTATTCAGTATGCATATAAAAACGCTTCTGTTGCACTTGATAGGATAAATGAGCTATTGAAGTTAAAAAAAGAGCCCTCATATCCCCATATTATAAACCCCTTTAAAGATAAAAAAAGTGTTGAGATAGAATTAAAAGATGTAAGTTTTTCATATGGACAAAAAACTGTTTTAAAAGATATCAATTTAAAAATATACCCTGGTAAAAAAACAGCCATTGTTGGAGCAAGTGGAAGCGGAAAAACAACCCTTAGTAGGATTTTGGTAGGGTTTTATCCTGTTGATAAAGGAGATATTTTTTATAACAAAGTTTCAATAAAAAAAATCGGGTTGGATGTAGTAAGGGAAAATGTCTCACTTGTTTTACAAAATCCTGTTCTTTTTAATGATACTATTAGGTTTAATCTTACTTTAGGAAAAGATATCGATGAAAAATATATATGGGAAGCTTTAAAAATTGCTCAAATAGAAAAAGATATAAAGGAGATGGAAAAAGGTTTAGATACTATTGTGGGACGGGCGGGGATTAGACTCTCCGGGGGGCAAAGACAAAGAATTGCAATTGCAAGGATGATTTTACAAAATCCAAAAGTTGTCATTTTAGACGAATCAACTTCAGCAATCGATATGGATACCGAAAAGAGACTTTTTGATGCGTTAAATGGCTTTTTAAAAGAGAAAACAACCATATTAATAGCCCATAGAATTAGCACAATAAAACAAGCAGATTTTATTTATGTGCTTGATAATGGTAAAATAGTAAAGCATGGTAGTTTTGATAAGTTTAGATTGGGTAGGAGATGATTATGCTAAGGATTTTGTTGCTAATAATTTTATTGTTTAGTTTTTCATATTGTGATGATGAGGCTAAAATTATTAGATCGGGTAATGGTTATTTAATAGTAAAAAATAGAGAAAAAATTGACAAATTATTATTAGAAAATAAAAAATTAAAAAAAGAGTTAGAAAATTTAAAAAGAAAAAATATCGAATTAGAAAATAAAAATATAGCACTAAAAAATTGCAATAATAATTATCTGATTTTAAAAAAGATAATCCCTTCTACTTTTGTTTTAATAAAAGATTGCTCAGTAGAAAATATTGATAAAGTTAGATTAAAAATATTTAAGAAGGGTGAAAAATTTACATCATTTTTAGAAGATAATAAAAATAGATATAAAATTTCTGGATTATTTAAAAAAGGAAAATGGTATGAAACCAATTTCGATTTTTGGATTGATAAAGAGTGTGTAAGAAAAATAAAATAGATGGTGACCCCAGGGGGAGTAATAACATAACTTCAATATTCCTAAAATAGGTATTTTGAAGATTTTTTTATTTTTGCTTTACCGCAAAAGCTACTTTTTAAAAAATTTTGAAGATTTTTTAGAATTATGTTTCGATTTGTAAACTTTTTTCAAATTTTTGGAGTACAAAAAGAACATTTTCTAATATTATGAAATGTATTTTTACATGCGGCAAACTGGATAAAAAATCAATTGTTTCCAAAACGGAAATAGTTTAAAAAGATAGTAATAGAGTTAAAAGAATATTTAGATTATATATAATTATATTTGTTCTAAATCCCATAAATAGGACTTGTCCAACTTATCCATATTAACTAAATTAGCCTAAAAGTCCCATAAAATGGACTTGTCCGAGTTATCCTGGCTACTTTTACAAAAGCAATTTATTATAATTTTGTATCAATTTTAGTTTACAAAATTATATTAAGATTGATTATTTTAAAAAATAGAGTTATAATAAACACAAATTTTGTGTTAAAGGATTTGCAATGGCCACAACAAAAATACGCAGTAACGTCTATCTTGATAAAGAGCTCAAAGAAAAAGCAAAAGAGATATTTAAAGAGTATGGATTGAGTCTCAGTGATGGAATAAATATGCTTTTAAATAGAGTTGTTAAAGGCTCAATGCCTCTTATACCTAATGAGCTCGACATCGAGTCTGTTGGCAAAGATGATCCAGATTATAAAGTTTTACAAGAGGCAAAAAAACATTACAAAAAGCACCCTGAGGACTATGTAGATTTTAACGATATAGACTGGGACTAATATGTTCAAACTCAAATTCTCCAAACAGTCCAAGAAATTCATTGAGAAACAAGACAAAAAAACAAAACAGCGATTTAAAGAGATATTTGAAAAACTTGCCAAAAATCCTTACGTAGAAGATATCGACACCAAAAAGATGAGCAATAGCGATTTTTTTAGACTCCGTATAGGCAAATATCGCTTTTTATACTTTATAGACAAAAATGAAC
>NZ_CEXZHP010000087.1:0-6021 GCF_982775275.1 Nitrosophilus sp. | reverse complement strand
CTCCCTTGAGATTTTAGGAACCGTTGGTGAGCCGATAGATCCTGAGTCTTGGCTTTGGTATTATGAAAAAGTGGGAAATAAAAAATGTTCTATAGTTGATACATGGTGGCAAACTGAAACTGGAGGACATATGATAAGCCCTCTTCCAGGGGCAACACCTATGAAGCCAGGATCTGCAACTTTTCCTCTTCCTGGTATTTTTGCCGAAGTCTATTTGGAAGATGGAACAAAAGCCAAAGCTAACGAAGGGGGATATCTTTGTATTACAAAGCCTTGGCCAAGTATGATAAGAGATGTTTGGAATAACCCCCAAAGATACAAAAAAACATATTTTAGTTTTAAAGACAATATCTATTTTACCGGAGATGATGCGAGAGTAGACGAAGATGGATATATATGGATTATGGGTAGAGCAGATGACGTTATTAACGTTAGTGGGCATAGACTTGGGACGATGGAGATCGAATCTGCCATAAATAAACATCCTAACGTTGCGGAATCTGCCGTAGTGGGTAAACATCATGATATAAAAGGTGAAGGAATTTTTGCGTTTATCGTGCCAAAATCGATGCCAAAGGATTTGGAAGAGTTTAAACAAAGCATTAACGAAGTTGTTACAAAAGAGATAGGTCCCATTGCAAAACCGGACTGGATAGTAGTAACAGAAGGTTTACCTAAAACAAGAAGCGGTAAAATAATGAGAAGGATTTTAAGAGCAATTGCCGCAAATGAAGAGATAAAACAAGATATTTCAACTCTTGAAAATCCTGAAATCGTTGAAAAATTAAAAAAATCAAAACCAATTTAATATAGGAGTTATAATGAAAAAAGTTGCTATTAACGGACTTGGAAGAATTGGAAAGATGGTGCTATGGCACTATGTAACCAAAAAACCTAAAAATGTTGAGATCGTTATCGCAAATGGCGGAAGCGGAACGCCTGAAGATCTTGCATATATGCTCAAATTTGACTCTGTTCATGGAAAATTTCCGGCCTCTATTGAGTATGATGAAAATTCATTAACCGTTGGAGGACAAAATATTGAGATAGTAGACGAAAGAGATCCCGCAAAACTTCCTTGGGCAGAAAAAGGTATCGATATAGTTTTAGAGTGCACCGGAAAATTTACAAAAGGTCCTGATGCTGCAAAACATATAGAAGCTGGGGCAAAAAAAGTTTTGATCTCAGCGCCAGGTAAAGAGGTAGATTTGACCGTTGTTATGGGAGTAAACGATAACTGGTATGATCCTTCAAAACACAATATCATCTCAAACGCAAGCTGCACTACAAACTCTTTAGCGCCGGCTATGAAAGTATTGGAAGAAAAATTTGGGGTTGAGTATGCATCCGTTACCACCGTTCACGCATATACTTCAAGTCAAGTTACCATAGATAGAAAAAAACCTGGCAAACATAGACGAGGAAGAGCAGCTGCTGTAAATATAATACCTACTACCACCGGAGCCGCTACGGCTACTACAGAAGTAATTCCGTCACTAGAAGGAAAAATGAATGCTATGGCTTTAAGAGTTCCGGTCCCTGATGGCGCTGTAACTGAAATAGTGGCAACTTTAAAAAAAGAGGTAACCCAAGAGGAGATAAATAAAGCTTTTGAAGAGGCAATGAATAGCTATTTAAAAGGAATTTTGGAAATAACTTACGATGAAGTGGTATCAACAGATATCCTTGGAAATCCTCACTCTTCAATAATTGATGCATTATCTACTCAAGTTATAGGTAAAAAAATGGTTAAAATCCTTGCATGGTATGATAATGAATATGGATATGCCGGTAGGCTTTTAGAACTTGCCGATATGGTGGCTTCAAAGATGTAATTATGAATATAGCTATAATGGCAAGCGGCGGGGATTGTTCTGGAATGAACCCCGCCATAAAAAGATTTGTTGAATATTCCATCGAAAAAGGCTTAACTCCATACTTTATTTATGATGGTCTTGAAGGGTTGATTGATGCAAAAATAAAAAAAGCCTCTTACAAAGATGTATCGGGTATTATTTATAGAGGGGGAACCATAATTCGCTCTTCAAGATCAAAAAGATTCTATGAAAAAAGATATAGGCAAATAGCCAGCGAAAATCTAAAAAAACATAAAATTGACAAAATAGTGGTTCTTGGAGGAGATGGAAGTTTTAAAGGGATGGAGATCTTATCTAAAGAGTTTGATATAAATTTTATAGGAATTCCTTCAACTATAGATAATGATATTTACGGCACTGATTACTGTTTGGGAGTAGATACGGCACTAAATGTTATAAGAAGCGCAGTAGACGATATTAGAGATACCGCAAGCAGTTTTAATAGGGCTTTTGTTATTGAGACTATGGGAAGGGAGTGCGGATATCTTGCACTAATAACCGCACTTACAAGCGGTGCAGAAATGTGTTTGATACCTGAAGCAAGATATGATTTGGATTCTCTTGAGAAAAAGTTTAAAAGTCAAGTTAAAGAGGGAAGAAAATATTTTATCGCGATAGTTGCCGAAGGATTGAAAATATCGCAGAATATTAAAGATTGGTTTGAAAAAAAGATCGGATTTGAAAGCAGGCTTACTGTGCTTGGACATATTCAAAGGGGAGGAAATCCAACGGTTCAAGATAGATTGATGGCTTTTGAGTTTGCTACATACGCTGTAAATGCCGCTATGGAAAAAGAAGAAAATATGATTGTAGTTTATAAAGATGCAAAATTCAAACTTTTAGAGTCTCAAATTGTTATATCCAATAGATATCAAATAGATAAAAAACTTATAGATCTTGCAAAAAATCTTATGATGTAAAAGCGAATAATCGCTTTTACAGATCTCTTTCTATCTCTTTTTTAAAAGTATTAAAATATATATCTTTTAATTTTTCCAAATCCATCTCAATATCACATAAGGTAAATTTTTTGCCGCCTATCGTTCCCAAAGGTATAGCGCTGATTCCTATCTCGTTGGCAAGCTCCTCTATAGCGTGCATATCTTTTGGATCAATTTCCACTAAAGCTCTACTAAAGGTTTCGCTAAAAATCTCTCTGCTATCTTCAAAACAAAAATTGCCTAAAAATCCTTTTGAGCTAACTGCGGACATTTTCGCCAGTGCTATTGCGATACCGCCCACTCCAACATCTTTTGCGGCTTTTAAAAGTCCTTTTTGGTTAGCTTTTATGACAAAATCCCAAAGTTTTAACTCTTTTTCATAATCGATCTTTGGCAATACTCCTGCAACTTTTCCAAAAAGCTCTTTTAAATAGAGACTTCCCCCAAACTCTTTTTCGGTATCTCCTACGATATAAATAATATCGTTTTCTTTTTGAAAGTATGATGGCAACACTTTTTCTTGAGATTGGTTTAAACCTACCATAACAATAGTGGGAGTAGGAAATACACTAATGTTATTGGTTTCGTTATATAAAGATACATTACCGCTAACTACAGGGGTATTTAAGGCTTTGCAAGCCTCTTTTATACCTTCGGTTCCTTGGGCAAACTGCCACATGACTTCCGGGTTTTCTGGATTTCCATAATTTAGACAATCGGTTATCGCCAAGGGTCTTGCTCCACTCATAGCTACGTTTCTACCTGATGCCATAACAGCGGCAGCGGCTCCCCCTTTTGGATCGATATAGCAATATCTTGGATTGCATTTACTACTCATGGCTATAGCTTTTTTATTCTCTTTTACTCTGATTACGCTTGCGTCCAGTGAACCGGGATGTTTTACGGTGTTTGTTTGAACCATCGAATCATACTGCTCATATATCCACGCTTTATCTACAACTTCAAGGGAGCTAAAGAGCTTTTCGAAAGCCTCTTGATTGTCAATATGTGCAACCGTATCTATACTTGTCTCTTTTATATATTCAAGATATTGGGGTTTTTTAACCGGTCTATCAAGTTCTGGAGCCTCTTCGCTAACGGGAGCTACCGGAACCTCAGCAACTTTTTCTTCATGCCAATAAAGCTCCATAACTCCGGTATCAGTAACTTCGCCGATAATTTCCGCGTCTAAATCCCATTTTCTAAAAATCTCTAAAACCTTATCTTCGGTTCCTTTTTTAGCGCAAATTAGCATTCTCTCTTGAGATTCGCTGAGCATAAGCTCATAAGGAGTCATTCCCTCTTCTCTCATAGGAACCTTATCAAGATAGAGTCTCATGCCACTTCCCGCACGACCGGCCATCTCAAAAGAGCTGCTTGTCAGTCCCGCAGCACCCATATCCTGAATACCAACCACATAATCGGTCTTAAACAGTTCCAAACATGCCTCAAGTAAAAGTTTTTCGGTAAAAGGGTCTCCAACTTGGACTGTTGGCCTTAGAGATTTTGACTCTTCCGTAAAACTATCGCTGCTCATTACGGCTCCGCCAAGTCCGTCACGACCGGTTTTACTTCCAACATAAATAACCGGATTGCCTACACCTTCGGCTCGTCCATAAAAGATCTCATCTTTTTTACATATACCCAAAGTAAAAGCGTTAACAAGGATATTTCCGTTATAACACTCTTCAAAACTAACTTCCCCGCCAATTGTAGGAACGCCTACGCAGTTTCCATATCCCCCTATTCCGGCAACCACTCCACGAACTAAGTATCTTTGATGAGCACCAATCTCGTCATCTCTTTTTACTTCGCCAAATCTTAGAGCATTTAGGTTTGCAACGGGTCTTGCCCCCATTGTAAAAACATCTCTAAGTATTCCTCCAACTCCCGTTGCGGCACCTTGATAAGGTTCTATAAAACTTGGATGGTTATGACTCTCCATCTTAAAAACCGCAGCGTATCCATCGCCTATATCGATAACTCCGGCGTTTTCTCCGGGTCCTTGTATGACCCAAGGAGCCTTTGTAGGAAAACCTTTTAAATATTTTTTACTCGATTTATAAGAACAATGCTCGCTCCACATTGCGCTAAATATGCCTATCTCTACAAGATTTGGCTCTCTGTTTAATATCTTTTTTATATGTTCGTAATCTTCCATACTAAGCTTATGCGCTTTTAAAATCTCTTGCAAATTTTCCATAAAACTTCCCCAGGATAAATTTTTACAAGATTTTACAAAAAAAGTGCTAAAGAAGGGATAAATATAAAAAAATTTTTATTTTAAAAAAAATTAAAAATAAATTTGATATATTGTTGATATAGATTGTATCAAGATTTATTAGTCGAGGACTAAATGGGGGTTAATATCAAAAAGTTTATAAAAAAAGAGATAGACAAAAGATATTTTGATTTTTGGATTGTTAAGAAAAATTGGAAATTTTTATATAAAGGCTTAAGTTGCCTTTTGAAAAAAGAGGCCGATGAAAAAGAGCTTAAAAATTTTGGCAAAAGATGTTATGAAATTTCTATCCCTTTTGGCGAAATATCGATATTTTTAGATATTTTTTCTAAAAAACTTGATAAAAATCAAAGAAAAATATTGGATAATAATAAAAATATCTTCGCAAAAGGTTATATTGAAGCAAGATTGCCAAACGAGATGATCAACTTTACAAACCAGGTACACAATAACGGTATATTTGTATCAAAAGAGAAAATCGTAATATCGAAATATTTAACTTTTTGGCTTATAGATTTTATAGAACATATCTTACATAACGCCCCGGCTCCTCAAACCACTGAAGAAAAAAGCGATTTTGGAAAATGGCTTAAAGAGTATAAAGGGATCTATTTTGATGATGAAAAAATAAAAAAACATTTTTCAAATTTAAGTAGATCTATGCATCATACCGCGGCGGATGCAATATATTTTTATCAAAAAGAAGACTATTTTTATTTTGTTTTGCTATATCTTGATATGTTATCCTTTGCTTTGCAGCTACAAGGTCTACTTAGCTCTTTATTTTTGGAAGAAAAACTTTTATCTTTATATATAGATCCAATTACCGAGATTCCTAATAGATTTCAACTGCAAAAAGATTTTAAAATATTTAAAAATCCGACTCTTTTACTTGTAAATATCAGAGGTTTTTCCAAAATCAACACTATTTATGGAAGCAGATTTGGAGATGGGATATTAA
>NZ_CEXZHP010000086.1:0-6045 GCF_982775275.1 Nitrosophilus sp. | reverse complement strand
GTCTCATAATCCCTTGATAGATGCCCGATACAAAGCATTTTTGCATCTTTTTTCTCAATCTTTGCACTACTGTTGTATGCAAGATACCCTTTTGGAACGATCTCTTCAAAATAGACTCCGGGCTTTAAATTATCAAGTATCGTTCCATCTAATACATCTTTTATATATCTATTTCCCCAATCTCTATTTTTTGAGATCAGATCTAAAAGCTCTTCAATACCCTCTATTACAATCTCTTCGTTTGATACGGCGTTTAATTTTTTAGATAAGGTAGTAAGACCTATCTGTTTACATATATTTACAAGATCGCTAACATCAGTTTTAATAAACTCGTTAAAAAATCTAAACATCGGCTCGCTATAATCTAAAATAAACTCGTTTTTCTCAAACTCTAAAATTATATATTTATCGTTAAAATTTACTATTTTTTCCAGCCTATTAGGCTCAAAAAATTTATATTCACAAAAAATCTTAAATTTTTTTGTACTCTTTTTCAAATTGGAAATATTTTCTATATTTAACTCTTTTGATAAATTTATCTTCTTTTTCCAGTAATTTTTCAATGTCTCAATCGCTGGGATTCTTCCGCTACTTATATGTAACTGCTCAAGCTCGCCGCTTTCAACCATTTTTTTAAAATAGTTTCTAATAGTAGCGGATGATATTTTGATATTTAATTTTGATTGTAAATATTTTGAACTAACCGGAGCCGGGTTTTTTATATACTCTTTTATGATAGTTTCTAATATAAGAACTTTTTTATCGTTCATTTTTTCTCTTTTTTAGCACTCTAATATTTAATTTGCTGAATGTATTATATAAAATTGAGTGAGGTATTGTCAAGTTATTTTACATTAGTAATATATCTGATATTTTTGATGATAGATTGATAGATTGTATATTGATTAAAAAAAGAGTTTAAGTAGTAAAATTTTAAGGAAAAAGGTAAAAATACCTTTATCCTCTTATATTTAGAGCGGCGATAACTTCTTGATACTTGTTATAATCTTTTTTCTTTAAGTATCTAAGTAGTCTTTTTCTCTGTCCAACGAGTTTTAAAAGTCCAAGTCTTGAAGAGTGGTCTTTTTTATGCTCTTTTAAGTGTTCTGTAAGATATTTTATTCTTTCACTCAAAAGTGCGATTTGAACCGCTGGAGAACCTGTATCGTTCTCACTTGTTGCAAATTTAGCGATGATCTCTTGTTTCTTCGCCGAATCCAAAGCCATGGTAGCCTCCTGATTGGTCTATTTTTTTTGGATTGACATTATAGCTAAAAAAAAATTTTTTGCAAAACAACTTAACTAAATATAAAATATTTTTATCTATTTAATTAAAAAATTTTTAAATAGGATAATTTTTGTATAATTTCATCTAATAAAAATAGAATAGGATAGAAATATGTTATTTACTAGGGCAACGGAATATGCTCTTTTATCGTTGATACTTATAGCTAGAAGAAACGAACCTCTTGGAACAGATGCTTTATCCAAACAGTTGGATATTCCAAAAAGTTTCTTAGCAAAAATTTTGCAAAATCTTGCAAAAAAAGGAATACTAAAATCCTTCAAAGGAGCTACGGGAGGGTTTATGCTCTCAAGACCTCCTAAAGAGCTCTCAATCAAAGAGATAGCTGAGGCTGCAGAAGGAAAAAATATAAACGTTTTTGACTGCTCGCCGGCTCAGGAGTGTTGTCCGAGCAATAAAGGAGGATTTTGTACTCTGTGGCCTTTTTTAAATAAACTTCAAAATAAAATAGACAACTTCTTAGAGGAGTTAACTCTTCAAGATCTGTTGGAATAAAGGAAAAAAATGAAAACTTTTCATCTTTCTCATACGGATCTTGACGGATATGGGTGTCAACTTGTTACAAAAAAAATCTTTAAAAATATCGAGTTTTTAAACGCAAATTACGGAGAAGAGGTTAAGGTAAGAATCGATTATATTTTAAACAATTTAGAAAAAAACGAGAAAAATTTTATATTAATAACCGATTTGAATCTATCTTTTGAAGAGTCCAATTATTTAGATAATATGGTAAAAGATCTAAAAAACGAAAATTATGAAATAGATCTTTTGCTTTTGGATCATCACGCATCAGGAATAGAGAGTGCCGAAAATTTTAAGTGGTATTTTTTAGACATAACAAGAAGCGCTTCTTTGATAACTTATGACTATTTTACAAGCAAAGGCTTTAACATCTTTGAAATCTCAGACCTTATAAAAGCTATAAACGCCGTGGATATTTGGCTGCAAGAAGATAATCTTTTTGAATATGGAAAAGTTTTAATGAGGCTGATTGATGAGGCAAAAGAGATAAATAGATATATGTTTGGAGCCGAAAATATTTTATATAAACATACTTTATTAAAATATTCATTAGAGTTTTTTGATAAAAAAGATGGATATATAGATTTGGACGACAATATATATATTTTAAAAAAAAGATTTTTTAAAAAGAACAAAAGAGATACTTTAGACAATTTGGTAACTGACTATCTTGTAGATCTTTTAAATAGAAAAAAAGATCTTATGAGCATAAAATACAAAAATTACAAAGGTATATTAACTTTTGGTATACAAAATAGCTCGATAGTAGGCAACGGCTTTTTACAAAAAAATCCCTATTTTGATTTTTTTATGAACGTAAGTAGTCGAGGAACTTTTAGCTTAAGATCAAACAATAAAGTAGACGTTTCAAAAATAGCCTATGAAATAGCCGAAGGTGGGGGACATCCTAACGCAAGCGGCGGAAAAATAAAAAATTTTAAAGAACAATTTATATACTCTGAGTTAAAATCGTTTATAGAAGAGTTATTTAAAAAGAAGGAAATAGAAAATGAAAAAGGTATTTAAAAGCAAACTCGAAGAGGCGGAATTTGAGATAGAAGAGCTGGCTATGCAGTTGGCGGATATGTTGGGTGTTGCTCTTCATTACGCTGGAGTTCCCGAAGATAAAATGCCCCAAGCTGTTGATGCTTATTTGGAAGCTATGGATGAAGTTTTTGAAGATGAAGAAGGGGAAATGGGATATGAAGAGATAATAAAAGTTATAGAACATATGAAAAAAACAAGGCCCGATCTATTTAAAAACTAATAATTTTCATCTATTTTAAAACTTTCCGCATTATAAGTTATTATCCTATCTCTTCCCGATTCCTTCGCTTTATACAAAGCCATATCCGCAAATTTTATTGTTTGCCAAAACTGACTTGAGTCTTTTGGGAATTCCGCTATTCCTATACTAATAGTCTTTTTTATTCTATCCATACCAACATTTATAAATTTATTTTTAAATTTTGTTTTTATTTTTTCCGCCACTATTTTAGCATTTTCTTTTGTGCAGTTATAAAGCAAAATTAAAAATTCTTCGCCGCCAAATCTAACAACAACGTCAGATTTTCTTATATTTTCAAAAATTGTCTTAACCAACTCTTTTATAACAGTATCCCCAGCATCGTGTCCATACGTATCGTTTACCATCTTAAAATAGTCTATATCCACCATCAATATAGAGTATGGAGTATTAGCTCTTAAAGCCTGAGGAATATTTTTTTGGACGAATATATCAAGATATCTTCTATTATAAGCGCCGGTCATTTTATCTTTTAGGCTTAAATCCTTTAATTCATCCAATAGTATCTGAGTTTCAATCGCGGATTTGCTAACTTCTAAATAGTTTTTAAACTTATCTAAAATAGATTTTACTCTCTTAAACTCCTCTTTGGATTCTGCGATAAATGAGAGCACTATAAAAAATTCATCAGTAATCTTCAAAGGGATACATACATAAAAAAGATCGCTATCTTTTGCCGCTTCGCAAATATGTAGATATTTGTCCGAAGATACGATATTTTGCGTCCTGTAAGCTCTACATAAGCTTATATCCTCGTCAGCTTCATCGCATATTCTAAATTGAGTGTTGGAATAATATATATTTCTTTTGGAAGCACTTTTGTCCAGCTCGTAAAAAACGAAATTTTTAATTTCAAATTTCCTCTCTAAAAGCTCTATCATCCTATCGTAAATTTGGTGCAGATCTTTATCTCTTTCTATAATATTTTTAAATTTATAAATTGCGGCCAACTCGTTTACGAAATCTTGAATACTCAAAAGTGGATCTTTTTTTTCCAACTCGAAATTTATAAAATATCCAACGCTTCTTTTTATATTTTCCAAACTGTTCTCTATTTTGTCAAACAAAGCGTTTATCCATCTGCTAATTTCGGATAACTCATTATTTCCAAAACTTTTTAATCTATTGGAATAGTCTCCGTTAAAGGCTTTTTTAATAATATTTTTTAAATCTTCAAAAAAATCTACATATTTTTTCGTATAAATGTTTACTATAAATAATCCTATAATAGTTATTATCAAAGAAAATAAAACTATTTTGGAGATGGTGATTAATGAGCTGTTTCTAACATCGGTGATATCAAACTCCATACTTATAGCTCCCAAAACCTCGCCCTCTTTTGCATCGTGACATTTTAAACAGTTAGGGATCTCAAAAGCGGTCGCTTTATAAGGAATTACAATTTTTAAAAATGCGCTATCTTTAGTCTCTATAAGTTTTTCTTTTTTTATCCCCTTTTCTAAAACCTCTTTTTCCAAACTATCCATTTTTATACTGCTCTCAACACTTTTTCCAAACTGTTTATCAACAGATTTTGATCTTAAAATTTTTAGATCCTTTACATTATCTACGTTTTTGATTTTTGATAAAAAAATCTCTCTTTTGTCCATGATGCCGTTTTCCATATGGGTCGTTAATCCGTCTTTAACCATATTGGCTACTATACTAGCTTTGTCTTTTGCAGTAGTAATCGAGTAGTTTCTAAAATTTAAAATTATAATAATGATAGTGGGAAGCAGTATCGTTGTGACAAAAACTATTAGAAAAATATTAAATCTTTTTTTTAGGTTCATGATAAAATCTTTTTTAGGAATATTTAATTTTAAACAAAAAACTTTAATTTATCTTTAATTTAGCTTTTTCTTGCAAAAAAAGTGGCAAAATTTGCCCATCTAAAAACGGTTTCAAAATATCTAAAACCAGCGTTTTTTATCATCTCTTCATTCTCTTTTGGAGTGTAAGGAACCAAAACATTTTCAAGGGCTTCTCTTTTTTGCATAATTTCAAATTCGCTATATCCTTGAGACTTTTTAAACTCAAAATAGATATCGATTAGCTGTTTGTTTAAAATCTTATCTTCGCTTATCACCTTCTCGCTAAATATCAATACTCCCTTTTCATTTAAAGAGTCATATATCTTTTTTACAAGTCTATCTCTTTTAATAGGTCTAATAAATTGAAAAGTATAATTTGAGATAAAAATATCTGCTTTTTTATATTTATACTCTATAATATCTCCTAAGATAAAATCGATATTAGCCCCATAGGCTTTTGCCTTATCTTTGGCTCTTTTTATCATCGCCTCTGAATTATCTATACCTATAAGTTTAGCTTCAAAATCTTTTTTAGCAAAAATCTCTATCAAAGTTGTCCCGGTTGAGCATCCAAGATCGTAAACCACTCCTCCTTTTGGTAGATTTTTAACAACTAAAGCCGATACAAGATCCAAAACCTCTTTATAAAAAGGGACCGATCTATTTATCATATCGTCAAATACGCTTGCAACCTCTTCATCAAACTCAAACTGCTTTTTTATAGGTTTACTAAATAGTCTATCTTTCATTTAAAGATACCTTTTTATCCCATTTTTCTGGTTTTTGCGGCGCCAAAATAGACTCGATTTTCTCTTTTAACTTACCAAAATCTTTCGTATTATAAAAACAGCTATCAATTTTGCAGGCTAAAAACTCTTTGGCATTTTCTTCCTTTATCAAAATATAAGGGTATTTTATATAAAAAATATCTTTTAGGCGACTCAAAACTCTTTTTTTATCCCCTTTTATTATAACGTCTCCTATTTTATCTCTTAAAACGGCTCTAAAAGCTTCGGGGTAAAAGTAGGGATTATGAAAAATTAGCGCAGAGTCGCCTAAAAGATATTTTTTATATAAAATACCCTTATATTTTGATA